>NZ_PIZC01000046.1:0-15411 GCF_019325145.1 Actinomyces sp. 594 | reverse complement strand
CCCCCCCCCCCCCCCCGCCGCTGTATTCTGCCCCGACCTTCCCCCCAAACGCCTGCTCTCCGCCTATCGATCCCCCCAATCGGCCGATTGGCTTCGCTCCCGACGGGAGTGGAATACCTGACGTCACTAGCAACCGCCCGGGCCAGGGTCATCCCGATCACGCCCGAACTCACCGTCGGCGCACCACTAACGCGTCGATCCTCAAACCGATCCCCGGAGCAACCACATGAATCACAGCGCCAGCCGGTCAACACGCGGCCTAACGGGCTCAACCTCCGCACACATTGGCGGCCGCGACGGCAACCGCCACCGCGGGACCGGTGAGGCGCGATGACCGCACTGCCCCTCACCGATGACCGCACCCGTCACAGCGACGCCCGCACGCCGCTGCTCTCCCTGTGCGACGAGACGGAGATCCAATCCGTTCTGGATCTGCTCTCCTTCATTCAAGAACCGGAGTTGGCCGAGCTGCGCGTGCTGGAGCTCGCCTGCGGCGTCGGGCCTGTCACTTTGCCGATGGCCGCCGCCGGCCACCGCGTACTGGCCACGGACTCCCAGCGGGAAGCACTCGACCTGCTCTCCGCGCGTCTGCATGACCTACAGCCCACCCGCGCTAGTCTGGCCTCACGCGTTGAAGTGCGCCAGGCCGACATGACCGACTTCCTCTTCGACGAGCCTTTCAAGGCCGTGTGCATATCAGCCGGGTCGATCACCGCCCTGGGCCCGGATCAGCGCCGCGCAACCATCCGCCTGGCCGCCGCCCACCTGGCGCCCGGTGGCCGCCTTATTCTCTCCGCCGAGCACGTGCGCCCGGAAGCACCGGCCCACGCCACCTTCACCGCCCGCCCCGGCATCACCCTGACCGAGCGGATCGACCACGCGCACCGCCGTCGGCAGGTCACCCTCGCCCGCGGTAAGGAGACCCGCACCTCAGACCTGTTCCTGGTCACGCCGCATGACCTCCTGCAGGACTTCGCGGAGGCCGGCGTCACAGTCGACTACCGCCACTTCATCCCAGACGCCCGGCGCCCCCACCACACCAACATCGTCTTCGGCACGGTAAAGCTGCACTGAGCGCTGCGCGCCCTCGGCCGGAGGGCACCCCGACCTGCCCGGTATCACCCGGTATCCCCGCCCGCCCGACGGCGCCTGGGTAAGCTCGCTTTGATGACCGCTGCCCGCCTCCGCCCTGACCGACCGCTCACGCGGCTGCTTGACGGTCTTCCGGCCGCTCTGGCCGTCGTCGTCGGGGCCGCCGCCATGATCGTCTACTCGGTGGGTCAGTGGCGCGCCATGCAGGTGCCCAGCTGGGACCTGGCGATCTTCTCCGAGCTGGCCAAGGCCTACTCACGCCTGGAGGCGCCGGTCGTCCCGATCAAGGGTGAGGGCTACAACCTGTTGGGCGACCACTTCCACCCGCTGCTGGTACTGCTGGGCCCGGTGTGGCGGCTGTTTCCCACCCCGCTGGCACTCCTGGTGATCCAGGACCTGCTGCTCGCCATTTCCGCCTGGCCCCTGACCCGACTGGCGACCCGCCTGCTGGGCCGTCTGGCCGCAACAGTGCTGGGGCTGTTCTATGTGCTCTCCTGGGGCTTCCAGGGGGCAGTGGCCTCCCAGTTCCACGAGATCGCCTTCGCGGTGCCGCTGCTGGCCTGGGCCGCAGTCGCATTCGTCGAGGGGCGCTGGCGCAGCTGTGCGCTGTGGCTGGCCCCCCTGGTCCTGATCAAGGAGGACCTGGGGCTGACGGTGCTAATGGCGGGTCTGGCCATCGCCCTGCGCGGCTGGCAGGGGGCGGCGCAGCAGCCCACGCACCGCGGGCCGGCCTGGTGGCGGCGCCTGAGCACCGCCCGCCTGGGCGTGTTGGTGGCCCTGTTCGGCGCCGCCGCCTTCCTGCTGACAGTGCTGGTCCTCCTGCCGGCGCTGAGTCCCTCAGGCACCTGGGAGTACGGCCTGACCGGGGGCGGAGGCGCGGACACGAGCCTCATCGCCCGGCTGCTCTCCTCCGAGGTCAAGCTTCAGACCCTCGGAGCGCTGGTGGGCACGGCGGGACTCATTGGGCTCACCTCCCCCTGGATGGCGCTGGTGCTGCCCACCCTCTCCTGGCGCTTCCTGTCCTCCAACGAGTTCTACTGGGGCTGGCAGAACTGGCATTACAACGCGATCCTGATCCCGATTGCGCTGGGTGCCCTGCTCGACGCCGTCGCCCGGCTCCAGGCAGCGCCCGACGCACCGGCCACCGAAGTGCCGGGCACGCCGACCCCGGGCACGCAGCAACCGGACCCGGAGGCACCACACGCGACGCCGGGCTGGTCGGCCGTGCCGATGTGGGCCCGCTGGGCGGCGGCCCTCGGCGTCGTCCTACCACTGGCGACCGGCCTGCTCACGCTCCGTGACCTGCCACTGTGGTCCATAACGCGCTCCGGCTATGGCGCCCCGTCGCCCCGTACTCAGGCGGCCGCGCAGGTCATGGACCTGATACCCGCCGGCGCCAGCGTGGAGACGGACCTGGGCCTGCTGGCCTACCTGGTCCCCGACCACACCGTGTACTGGGTGGGCACCTCCGAGGTCGACACCGACTACGTGGTCGTGGACTCCCTGTCCTCCGCCTGGGGAGGCAACCCGCCCACGGACGCCGCCGCCTGGGCCACCGGCCAGTCGCAAAACGGGGCCGTATACGAGTTGGTGCTGGACGAAGGCGGTTACCAGCTGGCACGCCGGGTTTCCTGAGACCCGGCGGGGCGCGGTGGGCAGAACTCCCCATCGGCACACTGCCCGGCTCGTGGGACGGGCATTCCCCGTAACCTCCCGCTATGTAACAATCCGGGCGTAAGCAAAGCGGTAGTCGAGCGGCCATCCCGGCCCGGAGAGGCGGACATGTCCCTGTTCATGTGGTGCGCCGTCCTCGGCTGCGGCGCCCTGGCGCTCTCGCTACTGCTCGACGGCCTTTTCGACGGCCTGGACGACCTGCTGTTCGACGGCTCCCTGCCGGTGCTCGCCTGTGCTCTGGGCGTGTTCGGCGCCGTCGGCATGGGCGTGCAGGCACTGGCCGGCGAGCGGTTGTCCACGCCGGCGCTGATCGGCGTCCCGCTGGGACTCGCCGTCGTCGCCGGGGCGGTCACGCGCGCCGTGTGGCGGCGACTGCGCCGCTCCATGCCGCGCAACGCCACACCCCTGACGGTCGGCGAGCTGGTTGGCAGTGAAGTGCAGGTGGTGTGGTGGAAGGACGGCCGCGGCGAGGTCATGGCCACCTCCCGCGGGCATCAGGCGACCCTGCCCGCGCGCTCCGACGACGTCCTGCGGACCGGCGCCGTCGCCTGGGTGGTGGACACGACCGCGGATGACACACTCGTCGTCGGCCGGATAGACCCACCCGCCCCCACCGAGCCGGCGTCACGTCCCGTGAATCGTCCGCCTGCTCCCGCCGGCTAGCCGCAGCGGCCGGACGCCGTGAGGCGACCGTCCGCCGCCCCCGACCGCCACGCCTCGTCCTCCAAGCCACAGCAACCACAAGAACCCACGAAAGCAGGCTGAATGCTCTACGCCATCATTGCCGTCATCGTCCTGGCGATTCTGCTGGGTACCTACATGCTCTCCCGAGTCGTCGTCGTGCCCTCCAACCTGACGGGCCTGGTCTCCGGATCCACTCGCAACGGCGAGGTCAAGATCATCCGCCCCGGTGGGCGCGACTTCGTCCTGCCGATCATCCAGTCCATCCAGTACCTGCCCTTCACCCAGAACACCATCGGCTTCCAGGTGACCGCCGAGGACGAGAACAAGATCAACGTCTCCGTCTCCGCCGTCGCCGCCGTGAAGGTCGGCGACTCCGACCAGCAGGTGCGGGCCGCCGCCAAGCGCTTCCTGGGCAAGCCGAACACGGACCAGGCGATCGCCGACTCCTCCCGTGACGCCCTGATCGGCTCGCTGCGCTCCATCATCGGCCACATGACGGTCACCGACCTGATCTCCGACCGCGACGCCCTTCAGCAGAACGTGTTCGACGACGCCAAGTCCGTTATGGCCAACATGGGCCTGGAGATCGATGTGCTGCAGATCTCGGAGATCACCGACGCCTCCGGCTACATCGACTCCCTGGGCGTGCCCGAGCAGCAGCGAGTGGCTAAGGATGCCCGCGTGGCGCGCGCCAACGCCGAGCGGGAGGCCAAGGACGCCGAGGTGTCCTCGCGCCAGCAGATCGCCGAGCGCGAGCGCGACCTGGCGCTGCGCCAGGCTCAGCTCAAGGCGGAGACCGACAAGGCGCAGGCGGAGGCCGACTCCGCCGGCCCGCTGGCCCGCGCCGCCAAGAAGCGGGAGATCGCCGTCATCGAGCAGGAGGCCGCCGAGGCCAAGGCCGCCCTGACCGAGCGTGAGCTGGACTCCACCGTGCGCAAGCCCGCCGACGCCGCCCGCTACCAGCGCGAGCAGGAGGCCGAGGCCGCCAAGGCGGAGTCGATTCGCCGTGCCGAGGCCGAGGCCGAGCGCACCCGGCTGGACGCCGAGGCGCAGGCGCAGGCCACCGTCGCCCGGGCAGAGGCGCAGGCCCGCGCCACCGCCGCGCAGGCGCAGGCCGAGGCCGAGGCCATCGCTGCCCGCGGTCGCGCCGAGGCCGAGGCCGTGCGCGCCGCCGGTGAGGCGGAGGCGAAGGCCATGAGCGACAAGGCCGACGCCCTGGCCAAGTACGGGCGGGCCGCCACCCAGCAGATGATCCTGGACAAGGCGCCGGAGATCGCCCGCGCCCTGGCCGAGCCGCTGGGCAGTGTCAAGGACATGTCGATCATCTCCACCGAGGGCGCCTCCGCGCTGCCCAAGGCGGTGGCCGGCAACGTCGAGCAGCTCGACGCCGTCATGCGCTCGCTGACGGGCACCAGCCTGACCGACATGATGCAGCGCTTCGCCTCCTCCGACGGCGACGACTCCGCGGGGGCCTGACCGCTCACCACCCCCTGCGCCGAGGTCGGTAGACGTTACGTGCCGAGGTCGGTTGATATGGCGGCGGCCGACGCCGCTCAGCCAGCCGTGCCCTTTACCGAGATGCCGCCTAACGCGAGCTCTTGAAGGGCCCGGCGGCAAGCGGCGTCGCCGTCGGCTCTGAAAGACTGCCCTCATGACGTCACTCACCGGCGGTACCGCATCCGGCCAGCGGACCCGCAGCAATCCGCTCATCGTCTCCCTGCTCATCGTGATTGCGATCCTGCTCGCAGTAATTGCGATCATCCTGGCGATGCGGCCCGACCGGTCCGGCGCAGGCGCGTCGGCGACTGGGGAGGCTTCGGCAGCCGATACGGCGCAGACGACGACGGCCCAGGCCGCCGCGCCCTCGCAGACCGACCCCGACCTGCTGGCGATCTTGCACGGGGAAGTCAGGCGTGACCCCGGTGACGTCCAGGCCAAGGGCGACGTCGACGCCCCAGTGGTGATGGTGGTCTACTCCGACTTCGCCTGCCCGTACTGCACCCAGTTCGCGCAAGAGGTGGACCCTGCGCTGGAGGACCTGGTTGAGGACGGTACCCTGCGCGTGGAGTGGCGCGACCTCGCCCAGATCACTGCGACGTCCCCGCTGGCTGCTCAGGCCGGCCTCGCCGCCGGAAAGCAGGGAAAGTTCTGGGAGTTCCACGACGCCGTATACGCCGCCACCGACCCGACTGAGCACCCCGAGTACACCGAGGACTCCCTGGTCGCCTTCGCCAAGCAGGCGGGCGTGCCCGACCTGGGGCAGTTCCGCTCCGACATGACCGCCGCGCAGACCGTGCAGGCGGTCGACGACGCCAAGCAGCACGCCTACGACCTGGGCATCACCGGCACTCCCTTCTTCATCGTCAACGACGCCTTTATCTCCGGCTACGTGCCCGCGGACTATATCCGAGCCACCATCCTCGAGCAGGCCGCTGCAGCCGAGTGAGGGGCTTGCGCCCGGGGCGTGCCGATGCCGGCGCCGCCGGAGGTTGGCCTGCCCCATCACAGCTGCAACAATAGGGCCGTAGATCCCCGCGAGGTCGGCGCGAGTCGGCAACCACTGGGGGCACCGACGCCCTCGCGCGGCGGTTAGGCACCAAAACGCAGCAAAAACAAGGAGAACAGCCATGGCACTGAGCATCGGTGTGGATGTCGGTGGAACGAAGATCGCCGCAGGCGTCGTCGACGAGGACGGCACTGTACTGGCAACCGTACGGCGCGACTCCCCCGCCACCAGCCGCGAAGCCATTTTCACCACCATCGCGGAAGTAGCCAACGAGCTCGCCTCACGCTACGACGTCGAGGCCATCGGCGTGGGAGCCGCGGGCTTCACCTCCTCCGATCGCAACACCATGGTCTACGGCACCAACCTGGACTGGACCGGCGCTCGCATCGCCGATGAGATCTCCGCCCGCACAGGCAAGAAGGTAGTCGTTGAGAATGACGCCAATGCGGCCGGCTGGGCCGAGGCCCGCTTCGGTGGCGGCGAGGGCGCCAAGAACGTGCTGGTGGTGACGCTGGGAACGGGCGTCGGCGGCGCCGTCATCATCGACGGCCACCTCGTGCGCGGCGCCGCTGGATTCGCCGCGGAGATCGGCCACATCAACGTCGTCCCGGACGGGCGCCCCTGCGGCTGCGGCCAGCGCGGGTGCCTGGAGCGCTACGCCTCCGGCACTGCGCTGGGCGTCAACGGCTGGGAGCTGGCCAAGTTCCGGCCTGACTACGCCGCCCGCATCATTGAGCTCTCCGGCGGCGACCAGAACAGGATATCCGGCAAGGCCGTCACGGCCGCCGCCCGCGAGGGCGACCCGGCCGCCCTGGAGTGCTATGCCCACCTGGGCAGCGCGCTCGGCCTGGGACTGGCCGACCTGTGCGCCGTGCTCGACCCCGAGGTCGTTGTGCTGGCCGGCGGCCTGACCGAGGCCGGCGACATCCTGCTGAACCCGGTCCGCAAGAGCTTCGCCGAGCACCTGACGGCGCGCGCCCACCGCCCCGAGATTCCGATCGTCATCTCCTCCTCGGGCCAGGAGGCTGGGCTCATCGGCGCCGCCGACCTCGCCCGCCAGGACTGATCCGCCTCTGACGTACGCGTTCCCGCCACACGTACGCGTTTTGGAGGTTGCCCCGGTTCTGGCAGTCGGCCGGCTCTGAAACGCGTACGTGAGAGCGGAAGTGGTGCGCGAGACAGGACTTCGTGCGCCGGGCACCTCAGGCGCGATCGTCCCCTGACTGCCTGCCGGGCACCGGCAGCGTACGCGGCGCCCGGTAGGACCAGTCACGGTCGGCGTCGGTGATTTCGCGTAGCACCCGAGCGGGCACGCCGCCGGCCACCACCATGGGCGGCACATTGGCGTTCACGACGGCGCCCGCGGCGACCACCGAGCCACTGCCAATGGTCACGCCCGGCAGGATCGTCACATTCCCGCCAATCCACACGTCGTCCTCAATCACCACCGGGGCGGAGAACTGCTGACCGTGATCGCGCGCCTGCGGATGGATGGGATGACCGGCCGTAGCGATCATCACGCGCGGCCCGAACATCACCCGGTTGCCGATGGTCACCGGGGAGTCGTCGATTACCTGCAGGCCCGCGTTGGCGTACACGGGGGAGCCCACACGGGTATGGATGCCATAGGCGACGTGCAGCGGCGGCTCCACCCACACGTATTCACCGATCTCGCCAAAGATCTCCTCCAAGAGGCGACGGCGCCCGGCAGCGTCCCGCGGGGAGGTGGCGTTGTAGGCGGCGGCCAGCTCCTTGCCGTGGATGCGCTGCTCGGTCAGCGCCTCCAGTCCCGGGCCCTCGTCAAGGTACAGCTCCTGGGCGGCCATACGCCGCCGCACCTCCGCCTCGCGGGGGTCGATTGCGGTGTCCTCGCCCGGACCGTTGTTGCCTTGCGGACTCATATTCGCTCCTTCGCGTCTCGGGTGGATGCGGGCCTACGTGGCTGCGTGGCATCCTCCCGAGTAAACGTAGGCGATCGGCTCGGTGGATGGGCCAGGTTCGCGAGCACCGCAGGTACGGGTCCCGCCGTTCCCGGCAACCGAGTCCTACCCGGCCTGCGGGCTGGTCGTCCCCGGCGCTGGTACCTGCCTCCCGCCGGTCTCGCCCGGCCTGGAGGAGCGGCGTGGGGCATCGCACGCCAACCCGTCTATGAGGTCAGCCTCACCTCAGCTAGTGTTCTAGCTGTTCACTTGCCCGCGACTGAGAGCAAACCGCTGTGACCATAAACCGTAAGTCCTTCCTGCTGGGCGGCCTGGCCGTTCCCGCCGCCGCGTTCCTGGCCGCCTGCGGCTCCGACTCAACCCCCGCGTCCGCGCCCGCCGATGTTGCATCCAACGACGGCGCCACAGCCACGACGCAGGAGATCACCGTCGAGCACGCCTTCGGCACCACCACCATCCCCGCCGGCGCCTCCCGCTTCACCGCAATCGCCTGGGGCAACCACGACGTCGCCCTGGCCCTGGACGTCATGCCCGCCGGCCTGTCGCGCCAGGAATGGGGCGTAGCGGACGGCTCCGGCATGCTGGAGTGGACTAAGCAGAAGGTAGACGAGCAGGTGGCCGCGGGCGCCGCTGAGCCGGCCCTGTTCGACGACACCGACGGCTACGACTTCGAGGCTATCGCCGAGACCGCTCCCGACGTCATCCTGGCCGCCTACTCCGGCCTCAGCCAGGAGGAGTACGACACCCTCACGAAGATCGCCCCCACCATCGCCTACCCGGGAGTGCCCTGGGGGACCAAGTGGCGGGAGATGATCCGCCTGGACTCCCAGGCCATGGGCATGAGTGAGCAGGGCGAGGACCTGGTCACCGACCTGGAGCAGCAAATCGCCGACGCCGTCGGCCAGCACCCGCAGATCGCCGGCAAGTCGGCGGCCTTCTTCTACTTAAGTGAGTCCGACACCTCCACGATCGGCTTCTACACCACCGCCGACCCGCGCACCGCCTTCATGACCGACCTGGGCATGACCATCCCAGCATCCGTGCAAACCGTCTCCGACGCCGACCCGGAGATCTTCTACACTGACGTCTCCAGCGAGAACGCGGACCAGGTGGCGGACGTGGACGTGATGATCATGTACGGGGAGGAGTCCGACCTGGCCGCACTGCAGGCCGACCCCCTGGTGGGCACCATCCCGGCGATCAAGAACGGCGCGGTCGCGTTCGTCGGCAACGGCACCCCGCTGTCGGCATCCACCAACCCCGGCCCACTGTCCATCCCGTGGGGCATCAAGGACTACGTCGCTCTGATCGCCGCCGCCGCTGACAAGGCAGACGCCGCCCGAGCCTGAGCGAACACCAGTGACCGCCCATAGCCAGCTCGCCCCGTCCCGTCCTGGGCCACCGCCGATTACCGCACCCGACTCTCCCGCCGGGCCGGCGCAGGCCCGGTCGTCCCAACGAGGTCACGCCCGTCGGCCGCTCGCGGCCATCGGCCTCCTCCTCATCCTGCTGGCACTCGCGGTCGTCTGCTCGATCGCCTTCGGCGCGCGCGTGGTGGGCATTGACGAGATCCTCAGCGGTCTGGCCGGGCGCGGTGAGTCCCTCGGTGCGCTGGCGGTCGCCGAGCGGGTGCCGCGCACCGCCACCGCCGTGGTCGCGGGCGCGGCGCTGGGGACCTCCGGGGCGCTCATGCAGGCAGTCACCCGCAACCCGATTGCCGATCCGGGCATCCTCGGCATCAATACCGGGGCGTCACTGGCGATCGTCGTCGCCATCGCCTTCGCTCATATCTCCTCCCTGTGGGAGTACCTGTGGGTGGCGATGGCCGGCGCGGGGGCGACCGCCGTCTTCGTTTACGCCATCGGGTCGCTCGGCCCCGGCGGTGCCACACCGGTCAAGCTGGCCCTGGCCGGGGTGGCCACGAGCGCGGCCCTATCCTGCCTGATCAGTGCGATCCTGCTGCCGCGGGCCGAGGGGCTGACCGACTTCCGCTTCTGGCAGGTCGGCTCCCTGGGCCGGGGCACGTGGGCGGCGCTGGCAACAGTCGCGCCGCTGCTCCTGCTCGCCGCCGCCCTGGCTGCCGTCGTCGCCCGGCCGCTCAACTCCCTGGCGCTGGGTGAGGAGATGGCCGTGGGCCTAGGGGTGAAGGTCGGGCGCACCCGCCTGCTGGCCGCGGCCGCGGGCGTGATCGCCTGTGCGACGACGACGGCGCTGGCCGGCCCGATCAGCTTCGTCGGGCTGATGGTGCCGCACACCGTGCGGATGCTCGTCGGTCCCGATAACCGCTGGCTGCTGCCGCTGTCGGCCCTGGGCGGGGCGGCGCTGCTGACCTTCGCTGACGTAGTGGGGCGGGTGATCGCCCGTCCGAGCGAAGTGAGCGTGGGCGTGGTGACCGCCTTTGTGGGTGCCCCGGTACTCATCGCGATTGCCCGCAGCGCAAAGGTGCGTGAGTTGTGAGCGCCCCCGCCGGTACGGCGTCCGCGCCCTCCGCAGCGAGGGATGCTCCGGGAGCGGCTACCGCCCGCCCCATACCCGGCTTCCCCCCAGACGCCCCGGCCCCCGGGTTCACCGCACCTGGCCGACGCCGTCGTCACCGCCGCTACCTGGCGGTCACGGCCGCACTGGCGCTGCTGGTGGCGGCACTGTGGTGGCTGACGGTGCTGTCCGGCCCCACCTGGTACTCCCCCGCCGACGTGATCGCCGTAATCGCGGGCCGCGAGGTGCCGGGGGCTTCCTTCGCCGTCGGCCAGTTGCGGCTTCCGCGCGCCCTGCTGGGGCTGCTGGCGGGAGTGGCATTCGGGATGGCCGGCCGCACCTCGCAGACGATGCTGCGCAATCAGCTGGCCAGTCCGGACATCATCGGCATCACCTCCGGAGCGTCGACTGCGGCGGTGTTCGCGATCCTGGTGCTGGGCTGGTCCGGCATGCGCGTGAACCTGCTGTCTCTGGGATGTGGCCTGGGCACGGCCTTGGTCATCTACCTGCTGTCAGGGGCGGACAGCATGCAGGGCGGGCGCCTGATCCTGATCGGCATCGGGGTCTCGGCCATGTTCTCCTCGCTGATTTCCTACATGCAGCTTAAGGCCTCCATCTACAACGTCGCCGACGCCGTGCGCTGGCTGTCGGGGTCGCTGGCCGGTGCGAGCTGGGAGCAGGTGCCGCTTCTGGCCGGCGCCGTCGTCATCCTGGGCGGGGTGCTGCTGTGGATGGGCAGGGACCTGACGGCCCTGTCACTGGGCGAGGAGATGGCCACCGCCTTGGGGGTAGCGGTTGGCCGCACCCGGCTGGTGCTCCTGCTGTCCATGGTGGCGCTGGCGGCCTTCGCGACGGCGGCCACCGGCCCGATTGCCTTCGTGGCTTTCCTGGCCGGACCGGTCACCGCCCGCCTGGTGGGCCGCACTGATCGGGCACTGCTGGCGCCGTCGGCGCTTATGGGAGCGGCAATCGTGCTGGGAGCGGACCTGGCAGGTCAGTATTTTTTCCCGACGGCGCTTCCGGTCGGGGTGGTAACCGGGATCGTTGGGGCACCGTATCTGCTGCTTCAAGTAGTCCGTCTCAATCAGGAGGGGGCAGCCGCATGAGTGCAGCGGATGCTCAAGCTCTCGCGCATGCAGCCGTCGCCGGGAGCGCAGCCGCTGAAGGCGATGCGGCGGCAGTCGTCGGCACGGAAACAGCCAGCTCGGTGGCGACAGCGCCTCTAGGCGCCGCCGAACCGAGTCGGGCCGTGCCGCGCGCCCTTTCCACGCGGGAGCTGCGCTCCGGGTACGGGCACCGCACCGTCGTCGACGGCGTGGACCTGAACCTCCCCACCGGCGCGATCACGGTGATCGTGGGGGCGAATGCCTGCGGCAAGTCGACCCTGCTGAAGACCATGGCGCGGATTCTGGCGCCGATGTCCGGTTCGGTGCTGCTTGACGGCCGGGATGTCACCACGATTCCGACCAAGCGCCTTGCCACCCGGCTCGGGCTGCTGCCGCAGCAGCCGATAGCGCCGGAGGGGATCGTGGTCGCCGACCTGGTGGGGCGGGCCCGGCACCCGCACCAGGGGCTGTTCCGCTCCGCCTCCGCTACGGACCGGCTCATCGTGGAGGAGGCGCTGGCGGCCACCCGCACCGCGCAGCTGGCCGACCGGAGCGTGGATGAGCTCTCGGGCGGGCAGCGGCAGCGGGTGTGGATCGCCATGGCGCTGGCCCAGCGCACCGACGTGTTGCTGCTGGACGAGCCCACCACCTTCCTGGACCTGACCCACCAGGTGGAGGTGCTGGACCTGCTCACCGACCTGAACCGGGAGCGCGGCACCACCATCGTCATGGTGCTGCATGACATCAACCTGGCCGCCCGCTACGCCGATCACGTGATCGCCATGCGGGAAGGACGGGTAGTGGCCGCGGGGACGCCGGAGCAGGTTGTGAGTCCGGCTCTGATGCGGGAGGTGTTCGGCCTGGACGCCGAGGTGATCACCGATCCGGTCTCGGCCACGCCGCTGGTGCTGCCCAAGGGACGCCACCACGTGGTCGGCGCAGCGGACGCGGAGGCGGCGTCGTGAGCACCGCGACGAGTCCGGTCCCGTTCCGGTTCTTCCCGGTGCGGGTGGAGCGGATTATGGATGTCACCCCGCATCTGCGGCGGGTGACCTTCACCGGGGACGAGCTGGAGGACTTCGGCGATCCCGGCTGGGACCAGCGGATCAAGCTGGTGCTGCCAGCTGCGGACGGGGGTTACGCGCACCTGCCGACGGGGGCGGACTGGTACGACCACTGGCGGGCTCTGCCGACCGACCGGCGCCCGGCGCTGCGCACCTACACCACGCGCAGCGTGCGACTCGCGAGGGACCGGGACGCAAGCCTCTCCGGTACATCCACCGGGGCCGAGGTTGACGTCGACATGGTGGTGCACGCGCCGCTGGGCCCGGCGGCCCGCTGGCTGGGGAGCGCCCGCCCGGGTGCGTCGGCGGTGCTGCTGGGGCCCTCGCGGGCCTGGCTGAGCGCACAGCCGGCCGGCACGCCTCCCGGCGGGGTGGACTTCTTGCCTCCGGCCGTCACCGGCAGGTTCCTGATCGGCGGGGATGAGACGGCGGCCCCGGCGATCGCCAGGATTCTGGAGCAGCTGCCCGCGTCCGCGCGAGGCATCACCGTAGTCGAGCTGCCTGCGGCGGCCGATGTCGCCTACCTGCCGACGCATCCGGGTATTGAGGTGCGCGCGCTTGCCCGTGACGGGGGCCCGCATGGAGAAAGGCTTGTGGCGGGTGTGAGACGGGCGGCGGCCGAGCTCATCCCGGAGGGACAGCCACAGGAGGTCAAGAAGATCGACGTCGACCGGGAACTGCTGTGGGAGGTTCCGCGCACCGCGCGCGGCGGGGCCGCCCTCATGCGGGCGGACGTGTACGCATGGCTGGCCGGAGAAGCAAGTGCCGTGTGCGCCCTGCGCCGCCACCTGGTCTCCGAGCGGGGCCTGAACCGGCGGGCGGTAGCCTTCATGGGCTACTGGCGCCAAGGCCGGGCCGAGGGCTGAGGTCAAGCAGCCTTCCGTCCCGTCCGCGACTAGCCGCCGCGGGATCCCCTGCCGTGGGAAAAGGGCTGGAAGCCCCAGTGACACCCCAGACCACCGCCGGGAACACCCCGGAGGCTGAGGTTCTGGATACCACCGCCACCCAGGTCCAGGCCATCATCGACCGCCTGCCCGGTTGACTGGCCTGGGTGGTGTCGATAAGGTCACAGTAACGATTTCCTTAGCGTCCGGGTCAGGAGGATTGTTTATGAGCGGCCGGGTCTCACCGGAACAGCCTGGTATGCCGCATTGGCCACCGGCTCCACAACCGGGGCAGCCGCACCACACCTGGAGCCGTCCTCTGCGTATCGACATGCGGGAGACCGCTGCCGAGGTTCTGGCGCTGATTGACAGTGATCGGCAGTTCGAGCGGCTGCTGCGGCAGGGACTGACCCCCCAGCAGGTGGCTGAGCGCACCGGGGAGGATGAGCGCTTCGTCCTGACCGTAAAACGCATGATAGACCGCGGCGAGCCGGTGCGTCCCGAGACCCCGGAGGAGCTGGGCTTCCGGCGCTTCCTGGGGCAGATCAGCAGCCAGGAGATGATGGACCGGCTGCGCACCTGGCCCTACACCTTCGGCCGCATCCGCGACTACGACGACTACGAGCGCGGCTCCTGGGATGACATCGACAGTCTGCGCCGAGACGGTCTGCTGTCCGATCAGGAGTACGACGAGTTGCGGGCTATCACCGATCCGATGCCCAAGCCGCCCGACGACCCCATGCCGTGGGAAAAGGGCTGGAAGCCCCAGTGACACCCCCAACCCGGTACACCGGGAACACCCAGGAGGTTCTGGATACCACCGCCACCCAGGTCCAGGCCATCATCGACCGCCTGCAACCCGACCACACCCTGCCCCGCAAACCCACCCGGGGCTCGTTGTGGCACCAGCTGCAGGACTCCATCTCCGACGCCTACCTGGCCCTGGCCCGGGAGCACGGCTCGCGCGGGGGCCGGGCGATCATCATGGCCGGCTCCCCGGGGGCCGGCAAGTCCCAGGCCGTCGCCACCACCCGCAAAGTCCTAGGACCGGCCCGCTCCAAGCAGGTAGGGGCGGAGGAGGACGGCTACACCACCATCGACGCCGACGACATCAAGCAGCTCCTCCTGGGCAACCCCGTGCCCGGCCTGGACGTGAGCCCCGAGCTGCTGGCCCATGCCCGCGCCCACTGGGACAACCTCATCGCCACCCACGCCTCCGAGCCCCTGGCCGACGGCCACCCCATAACCCGCGGCGAGCTGGCCACCCTCGTCCACCCCCTGTCCACCAGCGCCGCCGACCTCGCCCGCAACGACCTGCTGCGCAGGAGATTCGACGTCAAGATCGAAGGCACCCTGATCGGAAGGAACAAGGGCTCCCGCCTGATCCGCGAGCTGGAAGCCGCCCGCTACACGCAGGTGACTGTTGTGGCTGTGAACACCCCTGAGCACGTGTGCCTCAAGGGCGCCCGGGACCGGTGGGCAGGGCCCCGCTCCCAGGGCGACCCCACCGCTCGCTACACCCCACCCACAGCCGTCACCGCCACCTTCACCACAGGCCCCGGCCACAACCGCACCTGCCGGTGCATCGAGAACGCCCAAGCGACCCACCGGCTCGCCACCACCAGCACCACCCTGACCAACACCGACCTACTAGTCACCCACCGCACCGAATACGGCCCCACCGTCATCGACCACACCGACCGCGACGGAAACACCCACACCTACTCCGCACCACACCCCGTACTCGCCGCCATCAGACCACCACACACACTCCAAGCAGCCACCGCTAAGAGCTCCACCGCCTCCGCCGTGTCAAGACAGCCACCCACCCGTGAGGGCGTACTACGCAACGTCAACACCCCACGCCCCTACACACCAAAATCACCCCGACGAGACCGCGGCCTCGAACGCTGATGGTAGTCTCACCAAGGTCACGGTTTGCTAGTCACTCGGGAGGAGAGTCGGCATGAATGACAATGGCGAAGG
>NZ_PIZC01000045.1:128111-133137 GCF_019325145.1 Actinomyces sp. 594 | reverse complement strand
GGGCGGCAGCCCGCAGGGAGTCGGCCCGGCCGCGGACGCTGCGCTCCCGCTCCTCGGCGGTGCGCAGGGCCAGGCGCGCCTCCGTCTCGGCGGCCCGGGCCGCGGTGGCCGCCTGCGCGGTGGCCTCGCGGGTGGCGCGGGCGGCGTCGATGGCGGTATCAAGGTCGCTCTCCCCAGCGGGTGCGGTACTGCCTCCGGGCGGGGCCGCGGCGACCGGCACCTGATTCTCGACCGCGGCGAGGGCCGCCTGGGCGGTGGCGAGCTCGGCGGCGCGCTGGGCGGCCTCCGCCTCGGCGCGCTCCAGGGCGCGGCGGGCGCGTCCGGTCTCCTCACGGGCGGCGCGGGCGGCGGAGTTCAGGCGCGCACGGTTCTCGGCCACGCGAGCGGCCTCGGCGTCGGCCGCACGCAGTTTCTCCAGCGCCTCGGCTACGGCGGCGCGGGCGATGGACTCAGCCTGGCGGGCATCGGTCAGCGCGGTGTCGGCCGCGTGCTCCGCGGCGGCGGCGGCGGTTGCGCGAGTGGCGGCCTCCTCGTGCGCGGCGGCCAGGGCGAGCACCGAGGCGGCGCCCTCGCCGGCGCCGGTGGCCCACGTGGGGGCGAGAACGTCGCCGTCACGGGTGGCTACCACGGCGCCGGGGACGGCGGCGCGCATAGCCTGGGCAGTGGCCAGGTCGGGGACCACCCAGGCGTCGGCCAGCAAACCGCTGAGAGTACGGGCGAGCGCGGCGGATTCGGCGCCGATGAGCGCGGCGGCTCGCTGAGCATCCGCAGGAACGCTATCGGGAACCGAGGGCTCGGCGGCGGGCGGGCGGTCCGCCGCGCCGTCGGCGCTGGAAATGACCAGGCGCAGCCCGCCACCGTCTTGGCTGCGGGCGTGGGCCAGGGCGGCAACGGCGGCGTCGGTGTCGGCAACCACCGCAGCCCCGGCCAGCTCACCGAGCAGCCCGGCCAACGCCTCTTCCCAACCGGCTTCTACCGTGACGGCCCCGGCGAGCGGGCCGAGGATGCCGGGCAGTCCGGCGTCGGCGAGCTCGGCGGTGGCGTCCTGCGCACGCAGGGACAGGGCGAGGGCGTCACGGCGGGCGGTCCAGGTGGCCAGTTCGGCGGCGGCCTCGCGACGGGTGTCGGTGGTGGCGACGACTGCGTCGCGGGCCGCATTGAGCGCGGCGGTGGCCGCCTCGTGGGCGGCGGCGGCACGGGTCTGCTCACCGGCCGCGGCGTCGGAACTGTCGGTGCCGGCGGGAGCGTCCGGGTCGCCGGCGGTGGCCGCCTCCAGTGCCCGGGCGGCGGCCGTGTCGCGCTCCTGGGCGGAGGCCAGGGATGCCCGAGCCAGTTCGACGGCGGCGCGGGCGGCCTCGTGGCGGGAGCGTGCGGAGGCCACGCGGCCCCCGGCACGGGCGAGCAGCTCGCGGTGCTCGGCGCGCCGGGTCTGCAAGGCCGCGAGCGCCTGCTCGGCGGTGGTGGCGGCGGCCTCGGCGTCGACGCGTTCGGCGGTGGCGTCCGTCAGCGCGGTGCGGGCGGCCTCAATGGCGGCGGCAAGCTCAGCCTCCTGGGCGGCGGCCTCCTGGGCGCGCCGCTCCAGTTCCTCGGGGTCGGTTCCGGCCTCGGGGCGCGGGGCGCCCGCCAGGCCACGTACCCGTTCCGCCGCCACGTCCGCCAGCGCCGACAGGGACTGAACGGCTGCCGACAGCTCCTCCCAGGTGGTGGTGGCGCGGGCCAGCCGCTGCCCGGACGTGGACTCCAGGGTCGTCAGCTCCTCCAGCCGGGCGCGGGCGAGGCGCTCGGACTCATCCAGCTCGGCCCGGCGGCCGGCTAGGCGGGCCTGGTCCTCCTGTCCGGCCTCCAGCAGGGACTGGACCTGCACGACGTCGTCGGCCAGCAGCCGAGCGGTGGCGTCACGAACCTCGGCCTGGATGACATGGGCGCGGCGGGCGACGGCGGCCTGCCGCGCGAGCGGGCCGAGCTGGCGGTGCAGCTCGGCGGTGAGGTCGGTGAGCCGGGTCAGGTCGGCGGCCATGGAGTCGAGCTTGCGCAGAGCCCGTTCCTTGCGCCGCCGGTGCTTGAGGACGCCGGCGGCCTCCTCGATGAAGCCGCGCCGCTCCTCCGGGGTGGCGGTGAGCACCGCATCGAGCTGCCCCTGGCCTACCACCACGTGCATCTGCCGGCCCATGCCCGTATCGGACAGTAGCTCCTGCACGTCCAGCAGGCGGCAGGTGTTGCCGTTGATCTGGTACTCGCTGCCGCCGCCGCGGAACAGGGTGCGGGTGATGGTCACCTCGCTGTAGTCGATGGGCAGGGCGCCGTCGGTGTTGTCGATCGTCAGGGAGACCTCGGCGCGGCCGAGCGCCGGGCGGGAGCCTGCACCGGCGAAGATGACGTCGGCCATGGAGCCGCCGCGCAGGTTCTTGGCGCCCTGCTCCCCCATCACCCAGGTCAGGGCGTCCACCACGTTGGACTTGCCCGAGCCGTTGGGGCCGACCACGGCGGTGATGCCCGGCTCCAGGCGCAGGGTGGTTGACGAGGCGAAGGACTTGAACCCCTTCATCGTCAACGTCTTCAGGTGCACGCGTCAACGATAGCGGGAAGCGGGAGGAAACCGGTGATCCGCCAGCGAGACCGGTGCGGGAAGCGGGAGGAAACCGGTAGACGGACCCGTAGCGCATCCCGCGGGCGGGTGGCACGACACCGACACACCGGAAAGCTACCTTGACATTACGGGCACAACGAATCAAGCTTCTCAAGTCAAGCGGACTTACCACAGCCGATCCCGATTGGAGTCCTCATGCTCGACATCGTCAACCTGTCCAAACGCTTCGGGAGCCTGCAAGCGCTCGATGACCTGTCCCTGCGCCTGGGCGATGGGGAAATCGTAGGCTTCGTGGGCGCCAACGGAGCGGGCAAGTCCACCACCATGCGCATCGTCATGGGGGTACTCAGCGCAGATGCCGGCACCGTGACCTGGGACGGCACGCCGGTGGGCGCCGCTGAGCGGCGTCGCATCGGCTACATGCCCGAGGAGCGCGGCCTGTACCCCAAGATGAAGGTCGGCGAGCAGCTGACCTACCTGGCCCGCCTGCACGGGGTGACGGCCCCCGCGGCCCGGCGGGCCAGCGAGCAGTGGACCGAGCGGCTGGACATCGCCGCCCGCCGCGAGGACGAGGTGCAGAAGCTCTCCCTGGGCAACCAGCAGCGCGTCCAACTGGCCGCAGCCCTGGTCTCCGACCCCGATCTGCTGATTCTGGACGAGCCCTTCTCCGGCCTGGACCCGGTGGCGGTCGATGTTATGAGCCAGGTGCTGCGCGAGCGGGCCGCGGCCGGGGTGCCCACGCTGTTCTCCTCTCACCAGCTCGACGTCGTGCAACGACTGTGCGACCGGGTAGTCATCATCCAGGCGGGCCGACTGGTTGCCGACGGCACCGTGGCCGAGCTGCAGTCGGGTGCCGAGCCGCGCTGGCGCGCCGTCGTCGAGGTCGCGGGCCGGCCCGACGCAGCCGTCAACGCCGCCACCGCCATGCTTGCCGGAACCCCTGGAGTGGAGGCGAGTGCCGAGCCCATTGCTGAGGGTGCGCGGGTGACGGTGGTGGTCGGCGGAGCCGACGAGCAGCGATTGCTGGAGGCCGCGGGGCGTCTGGGACGGCTGCGCGAACTCGGCCCCGTCACCCGCCCGCTGACCGACATCTTCCGCGACGTGCTCGCCGCCCCCACCGCATCCCCCGCCCCCACGACCGGACAGGAGGCCTAAGCCGTGTCCACCAGCCCCCAAGCCATTTCCCGCTCCCAGGAGATCCGGCTGGTTGCCGGCCGCGAGCTACGCGCCCAGCTGTTCAAGCGCTCAGCGGTCATCTCCACACTCGTCATGCTGGTCCTCGCCGTCGGCGGGATTCTCGTGGTCGCCCATCTGACCGGCGGCGAGGACGAGCCCTACCGGCTGGGCGTGTCCGCCCCCGCCGACGCCGTCGCACTCAGGCCCGCCCTGGAGCAGATCACCGGCACCAACGGTCTGCCCATCGAGGTCACTACCGACGTCTCCGACGCCGAGGCCGCCCTGGGAGTCAGCGGCGACATCGACGAGGACGCGACGCTAGACATGGTCCTCGACCTGAACAGCACCTCCCCCGCGCTGAAAGTGACCGAGGAGGGCCGCGCCGACCAGGCGGTGGTCGCATCCGTAACCAATGTGCTCCAGCAGGCGGCCCTATCGGATGAGATCAGCGCCCTGGGCGGCGATCCCACCCAGGTGGCGGCGTCACTGGCGGGGGCCGTGCCCCAGGTGGAGGCGCTCGACCCGCCCGACCAGGACTCCGCCGACTTCGGGGCCCGCTACACCGTGCTCCTGATCGTCGACATTCTGCTGTTCATCATCGTCATGGGTGGTGGGCAGACGATCGCGATGGGGGTAGTGGAGGAGAAGTCCAGCCGCATCGTGGAGATCCTGCTGGCCTGCGTGCGGCCCACCTCCCTGCTGGCCGGCAAGGTGATCGGCACCGGCACTGCCGTACTGGTCTCCTACGGGCTGATAGGTATCTTCGCCGGCGTGACGGCCAAGCTCAGCGGTGTACTGCCCGAGGGCGCCGTCGACATCGATACCGTGCTGCTCGCCATGATCGTGTGGATGATCGTCGGCTACGCGATCTACGCGGTCGGCTACGCCGCCGCCGGCGCGCTGGTCAGTCGTCAGGAGGACGTGGCCAGTGCGGTCATGCCGCTGACGATGACGCTGATGATCCCCTACGTGCTCTCCTTCGTGATGGCGCTGGGCGACGCCTCATCCCCGCTTTACCGCGTGCTGGCCTACCTGCCGCCCTTCGCGCCCTTCCTAATGCCGGCACGGCTCGTGCTCGGCGTCTCGTCGTGGGGTGAGCAGCTGGCGGCGCTGGTGCTAGCGCTGGTGTTCATCCCGGTCTTCGTGTGGCTGTCGGCGCGGGTCTACACGCGGGCCGTCACCCGCACCGGCGCCCGGGTCCCGCTCAAGGAGGTCCTGGGACGCCGCCCCGCCTGACAGCGAGCCCGTTCCCGGCCCCTATCC
>NZ_PIZC01000045.1:56459-127781 GCF_019325145.1 Actinomyces sp. 594 | reverse complement strand
GTCGCCACCGCACTGGTGGCGACCCCACATGTTTTCCCGCTGCGTCAGCAGCTCGGCTCAATCCGCCAGCTCGGGGAACCAGATACCGATCTCGCGCTGCGCGGAGGCGGGCGAATCCGATCCGTGCACCAAGTTCTGGATGGCGCTAGTACCCCAGTCGCGGCCGAGGTCACCGCGGATGGTGCCGGGAGCGGCCGCCGTCGGGTCGGTTGCGCCCATCAGTGAGCGAACCCCCTCCACAACTCGCTGTCCCTCCACGACGACGGCGACTACGGGACCGCGAGTCATGTACTCCACGACGCCCGGGTAGAAGGGCTTGTCAAGATGCTCGGCGTAGTGGGCAGCCAGGACCTCGGTGGTGGGGAGCACCAGCTTCAGAGCGACGATGCCGTAGCCCTTGGCCTCGATGCGCCGCAGGATCTCGCCGGTCAGGCGGCGCTCCACGGCGTCGGGCTTGAGCAGGACGAGGATGCGTTCGGGGGCGTCAGTCATGACGTTCCTTCCGTCGGGGCGGGGACTGGAGAGCGTCCGCAGGTTCAAAAACCGGCGGCCCGACCGAGTGTAAACGACAGCCCCACACCGGCGGCGCAGCCGCATCTGCCGGTCTCGGCACGTTACTGGTGCCGGTCTCGGCACGTTACTGGTGCCGGTCTCGGCACGTTACTGGTGCCGGTCTCGGGAGTCAGGGCCTGCCGAACAGGGCGCGCGCCTGCGCGGCCAGCACTACGGAACCGACCACGAGCACGCCCGAGGCGGTAAGCGGAGCATCGAAGCCCTCCGACAGGCTCACCGCCTGCTCCACGCCGGCCGCCAGCGTGGGCGCCACAACCACCCGGTCCGCGCCGAATACCTCGCGCGCCACCGCGCCCAAGTCCTCGGCATCCATGGCACGTGGAGACTCGACCGGAACACACACGACGGCGTCGCAGACCGGCTCCAGCACCGACAGGATTCCCTCCGCGTCCTTGTCCCCCATGAGGCCGACGACGGCAACCAGGTGCTGGAAGCCGAAGGCCTCCTCCACCGCCCCAGAAAGGGCCGTAACGCCGTGGGGGTTGTGGCCGGCGTCGACGATAACCGTCGGGCTGGAGCGCAGCACCTCCAGGCGGCCGGGGCTGGTCACGGATGCGAAGCCGTCCTCAACGATCTTCGCGGGAAGCTGCCTACCGCCGAAGACGGCCTCCGCAGCGGCCAGTGCCAGCAAGGCGTTATGCGCCTGGTAGTCGCCGTACAGCGGCACGAACACGTCCTCGTACACGCCCGCGGCGGTGGCGAAGGTAGCCATCTGCCCGCCAACGCCCAAGGTGCGGTCCACCACCCGGAGCACGCCGGCGTCGGGGGCCCCGGGATCCTCCTCCGGGTCGAGCTCTCGCCGCCATATGACCTGATGCTCGACGGCGGCTGCGGCGATTACCGCCTGCACCGACTCCGGCTGCGCGGCGGTAACCAGCGTGGCGCCGTCCTTGATGATGCCGGCCTTATTGGCGGCGACCTCCTCAACCGTGGCGCCCAGCCACGCGGCGTGGTCGAGCCCGATCGGAGTGATGACCTCCACGTCGCCGGGCACCACGTTGGTGGAGTCCCAAGTACCGCCCATGCCGGTCTCGATCACCGCCACGTCCACGGGATGGTCGGCGAAGGCCGCCAGCGCCATCACCGTGAGTACCTCGAAGAAGCTCAGCCGCGGGCCCCCGGCGGCCTGGGAGCGGGCGTCTACCATCTCGACGTAGGGGGCGACGTCCTCCCAGGCGGCGATGAAGCCCTCCTCGCTGATGGGCTCACCGTCCAGGGCGATGCGCTCGCGGATGGTGGCCAGGTGGGGGCTGGTGAAGCGCCCGGTGCGCATGCCGGTGGCGGCCAGCAGGCGCTCAGTCATGCGAGCGGTGGAGGTCTTGCCGTTAGTGCCCGCCACGTGCACGATCCGGTAGTTGCGCTCGGGGTTGCCCAGGATGTCGAGCACGGCCTCAACGCGTTCCAGGGAGGGCTGCACCTGGTGCTCGGGAGCGCGGGAGAGGATCTCCGCCTCGACCTCGCGCATGCGCGCAGACACCTCGACGGCGCGGGCGGCTGCGGTCAGCTCGGCGCGGTGGCGCTCGGCGTCAGCCCCGGGACTGTCTTCCGCGGAACCATTCCCGGCGACGTCGGGCAGTACCGGTTCCCAGTCCTCCCAGTCGTCGGATTCATCGGCGTCGACCTCGGCCAGCAGGGCGTCCAGGCGCTCCAGGTCGCCGCCGGGCACCATATTGGCGGCGACGAGCTCGCGCAGGGCAGCCAGGTCTTCCGCCTCGGCCTGCTCGCGGCTGTGCTCGGCAGCGGCGTCGTCCTCGGCGGCCTGGGCCAGGGACTTGCCCTCGGGCGAGTCGGCGGCTTCCAGGTACGGTAGCAGCTCGGGATCGATGCCGGAGTGCGTGCCGCCGGGCCCGTAGACGGCGTCTACTACGTCTTCGCCACTGGCACCGGCGGGAATGCCGAAGGCCGCACCGGGATGCGACTCGGTCTGACCGCTGGCGTGAGCGTCCCGATCGCGCTGCTTGCTGCTCATGTGCTGGTGTTCCTGCTTCCTGCTCGACGACGCGGGCCAGCCTAGATGATCGGCTCCGGGGAGGGCGGGGCAGGTGCTGACGCCGTGGGCGGAACCATATCTACCGACCTCGGTGGTAACAACGACCGATCTCGACGGTTATTTCAACCGACCTCGGCGGTGGACGGTGGCACCGGACACCCCAGCCATCCCGGTCACTCAGCGCTCGGCCTCGACCAGTTCGATGAGCTCGCCGATGCCCTCATGGATGCCGAAGGGCCGGAAGGGGAAGGCCTCGACCTGCTCCAGCGTGGTGGAGCCGGACAGCACCAGGTGTGCACGCAGGCCCGCCTCAACCCCCGCCTGGATGTCGGTGTCCATGCGGTCCCCCACCATGGCGGCCGCCTCGGAGTGGGCTCCGATCTTGTTCAGCCCGGCCCGGATCATCACCGGGTTCGGCTTGCCGACGAAGTAGGGGGACCGGCCAGTGGCCGCCTGGATCATGGCCGCTACGGCGCCGGTGGCCGGCAGCGTGCCCTCATCGGAGGGGCCGTTGACGTCGGGGTTGGTGGCGATGAACTTCGCGCCGCCCTCGATCAGCCGGATGGCGCGGGTGATGGCGTTGAAGTCGTAGGTGCGGGTCTCCCCCAGGATCACATACTCCGGGTCCTGGTCGGTCATGACGTAACCGGCGCCGTGCAGCGCCGTGGTCAGACCGGCCTCACCGATCACGTATGCGGTGGAGGCCGGGGACTGCTGGGTCAGGAAGGCCGCCGTGGCGTTGGCGGAGGTCCAGATGCGCTCCTCCGGGACTGTGAGCCCGGAGCGGGCCAGCCGGGCGGACAGGTCCCGGTTGGTGAAGATAGAGTTGTTGGTCAGCACTAGGAAGGGCATGCCCTTGCGCTCCAGGGCGTCCAGGAACTGCTGCGCGCCGGGCAGGGCGCGGTTCTCCCGCACCAGGACGCCGTCCATATCCGACAACCAGGCGGTGACCGGGGGCATTTCACCCAACGGCAGCGGAGCGGTGGTTGCGGCGCCGGCGGGAAGCGTAGGTGAGGCCATGGGTTAATCCTGCCATCACGTCCCGCCGGCGTGCGTGTCGCCGAGGAGAGTCAGTAGCGTTCCTCTGCGGTCATCGCGGCTGGCCACCCGCTTTGGGAGCGCTTGGCGTCCCGTGCGCGGATCGCACCGAGTTCCTCGTCGCTGAGCCGGAAGTCGAAGATGCTGAGGTTCTCGCGGATGTGCTCCGGGTTGAGCGACTTGGGTATCGACACGATCCGGTTCTGCGTGAGGAAGCGCAGTAGTACCTGGGCCGGGCTCTTGCCGTGGGTCCGGCCTACCCGGATCAGGACCGGATCACGCAGCATGCTCGTCTGCCCCTCGCCGAGCGGCGACCACGACTCGTGGACGATCCCGTGGGCGGCGAGGAAGTCGTGCATACCCCACTGCTGCCAGTACAGGTGGGTCTCGATCTGGTTGATGGCGGGAACGACGTCGGCGGTGTCGATGATCTCCAGGACCTGCTCTCGGTTGAAGTTGGACAGGCCGATGGCGCGCAGCTGACCGGACCGGTACGCCTCCTCCAGGGCCCGGTAGGTGCCGCGGGAGTCGGCATTGGGCCAGTGGATGATCATCAGGTCGAGGTAGTCCAGCCCGGCGGCCGCCAAGGACTCCTCGATGCCCGCGCGGGTAGACCGGTAACCGCTGGTCTGGGTCTTCGAGGTAACGAAGACCTCCTCGCGGCCCAGCCCGGAGGCGCGCACCGCAGCCCCAACCTCGCGCTCATTGCCGTAGTTCTGAGCGGTGTCTATGAGCCGGTAGCCAGCGTCCAGGGCGTCGGCGACGTGCCGCTGGGTCACGCGCCGCGGGGTCAAATAGGTGCCGTATCCCAGCACCGGCATGACCACGCCGTTGTTCAGCTCGACGTACTCCATGGGAATTGCTCCTGATCGATTGAAATGTTCATGGTTCTCGGACGGATTTGCCCAGTTCCAAGGCCTGCCGGGGGGTAGTAACCGAGCTGCTGACCAGCCAGGCTCCGCCGGCGTAGATGCGGCCCGGTCACGCCAACGCATGTAGTCGGCTAGCCCTCGTAGTAGACGTCGAGCGCGCGGCGCCGCTGCACAAGCCATGCCAGCAGGGCAACCAAGAGGATCGCCGTCGCCCCGGCCATGGCCAAGGGCCAACCGCCCCATCCCCACAGCGCGGAGGCAAGCGCGGAACCGATCGAGCTGCCGAGGAAGTTGCCGACGACGAACAGCGTGTTAAGGCGACTGCGCGCACCGGGATCGATGGAGAGCATCCGCGTCTGTGTCATCACCTGGACTACCTGAATGCCAACCGAAAACAGGGCGATTGACACGGTAACCGCTGTAAGCGAGTGCGGCGCCAGTCCCGACAGCGCGAAGGCTGCAATCGACCCCGCTAAGCCGACGCCAATAGCCGGCATGGCCAGGCCGCGGTCGTACAAGCCGCCGGCACGTTGTCCCGCAACGGCCCCGAGGATGCCAATGAGGCTGATCAAGCCGATCTGCGTGGCGGAGAATCCGAACGGCTGCCCGGACAGCAGGAATGTCAGCCCCGTCCAGTACAGGGTGAACACGCACATGGCGCAGGCGCCGAGGAACCCCGTCCACCGTGCCGTCGCGCTCATAAGGAATGTACGCGGCACCGATGCCAGGAGGTCGGGGTAGGCCGCGCGGGTTCGCGGCGGGAGCGTGGGCAGGGAACGCCGCATCACGAGGGCCATGAGCACCATAGCGATCGCTACGGTCCCGTACAGGGCGCGCCAGCCGAGCAGGTCCGTGATTACGCCGCTGATGGCGCGAGCCGCGAGGATGCCGATGCCGATGCCGGCAGCCACCGTGCCGAGGACGTGTCCGCGCTGCTGATCGGTGGCCAGATCTCCCGCCAGGGGGGCGAGCATCTGGCCGGAGACCGTGCTCGCGCCCACCAGGCCGAGAGTGACCAGCAGAATCGGGAAGCTCGGCGCCAGGGCGCTCGCCCCCAGCATGAGGGCCGCGGCCGTCATCATCCTGGGAATGAGCCGTCTGCGGTCAGCAATGTCACCGAGCGGCACCAGGAGGAAGACACCAACGGCATAGCCGACCTGGGTAAATGTCACAAGCAGGGCGGCGGTCCCCAGACAGACCCCGAGGTCACGAGCCAAGGCCGACAGGATCGGCTGCGCCCAGTAGAGGTTACCGACGGCGGCACCGCCGGCGGTGGCGAACAGGAATGCCTGTCCATCGGACATGCCGGCGCCAGTGGGCCGCGCACCCGCACGAGCCGACGCCGGGGGGTGACCCGTCATGGATTCGTCCAACGCACCGGTCATGTCGCCGGCACCCTCAGTACACCGAAAGCGCCCACGGCTGGCGTCATACGGCGCTCCCCTCGGCGGCACTGCCGTCGAAGACGGTTTCTCCCACCCACTGTTCGCGCTCCTGGGTGTGCACTGCCCAGAAGCGGTCGGCAATGAGTTCGGGGGCGAAAGGAGTTTCAGGCCGAATGGCGCCGGAGACGGTTATGGAGGCGGCGTGTACACCGTCGGCCGCAAGTTCTTGGAACAGCAGCTCCCCGACGGCGCGCAGCGCGGCCTTGCCGACACTGAGTGTGCCGTATGCCGGATCGGGGTCTACGCCGAGTCGGCCGCCCGTGAGCAGTAGCGTGCCGCTGCCCCGCCGCTTCATGCCGGGAACGAAGACCTGGGCGGTCACGATTGCGCCGAGCGCGTCCACGTTGTAGGCGTCGCTGAGGCGGTCGATGTCAGCGGTGAGGATGTCGTCGCTGGCGATGACGGCCGCGTTGTAGATAACCACGTCCGGATCGATCCGCTCCGACAGCGCCTTCAGCCGGGCCTTCGTTGCCGCGGGGTCCGCAGCATCGAGCACGAGGGTGTCCACAGCGAGACCCTCGGAGCGCAACTCCGAGGCGATGGCGTCAAGGTGCTCCTGGTGTCGGGCGGCGATGGTCAGCGTGAATCCCTCTCGGCCAAAACGGCGAGCCAGTGCGGCACCCAATCCGGGGCCGACCCCGATGATGAGTGCCTGCTGTGGGTGGGGCATGCGATGGGCTCCTTTGGTCCGACGCTAACCAACGATAACGTTGGCGTTGGACTCAACTGTAGTACGCTCCCACCCGGGAGGCAACGCTTGCGTTGGAACCGGTCGACGAGAGGAAGCACACATGGCGCGAGACGCGCAGGCCACCAGGCGCAAGATCCTGGACGCCGCCACCGAGGAGTTCGTCGCCCACGGCCCGGACGGAACCACCATGGAGCGGATCGCCCGCCGCGCCGGAATCAACAAGGAGCGCGTCTACAACTACTTCGGCTCCAAGCCCGGGCTATTCGCCCAAGTGCTCCGCGAGCAGCTGGCCGAGGGCACCGGCGCGGTCCCCCTGAATGCCACTGACGCCGAATCACTGGGCGACTTCGCGGGCCGCATGTTCGACTACAACTTGCACCATCCGCAACACGTGCGCCTACTCATGTGGGAAGCACTGTCGTTCGGCGAGGAGGTGCCCGAGGAGTCGCAGCGCCGTGAAGTGTACGCGTCCAGAACTGAGGCAATAGCAGCAGGCCAGACGCACGGCACCGTATCGGGCTCGATCTCCGCGCGGTCGCTGTACTTCCAGCTGTTGGCGCTCGCGGGCTACTCCGCCGTCATGCCTCAGGTCGCCCGCATGGTGACTGGCAGCACCGATGACGCCGATTCCCTCGCCCGTTACCGCGCCGAGGTCGTTGAGGCCGCGCGCAGACTCGCCGCGGTGCAGTGAGCACGCGGCCGGGATGTATCAACCTAGGCTCCACTCCCCCTCGGGCGTGCGGTCCAGGCGGTCCAGGATGCCGGCGTCACGGAAGGCCCGCAGCGTGGCACCGGGTCCGTCGGTGAAGTGCTCCCAGCCGGTCTGGTGGGCGACGACGACGTGCCGCGCCCCCAGCACCTGCGCGGCTGCGCTAGCCCGCTCGGCGGACAGGCTCAGGGGCCGCCCGGCGAACTTGCCGGGCACGGTCGCCCGGCCGGCGTTCAGCACAGCGTGGTCGATACTGCCGAAGCGCTCCCTGACCCGAGCTATCAGCTCCAGGGAGGCATTGTCCCCGGTGCAATAGATCGTGCTACCGGCGGCCTGGATGACGAAGCCGGTGACCTCGCAGTTGACGTGTCCGGCGGCGTCGACCTCCCCGTCGGCCGGACCGTGCTGGGCCGGCACGGCGGTGATCGTGGCGCCGTCACCCACCACCACGGACTGCCACGGGGCGAGGCCTTCGGCGCCCGCCCCGAGCCGGCGGGCCGAGCCCGGGTTGGTCAGCAGGCGCGGCGCGGCCAGGGCGAAGGCACGCCCGGAGACGTCGAGGTTATCGGCATGGTCGGCGTGACTGACCAGGACGACGTCGACGTCCGCGAGCGCCTGCGCGTCCACGGCCGGCCCGCGGGTCTTGCGCAGGGCGCCGTAGTCGGTGGGCGGGTCGAAGGTGGGGTCGACTACGAGGCGCAGCCCGGCGACGTCCACCGCCACAGTGGGGCCGCCGACCACCATGAAGGCGAAATCGTGGCGCTGCATCGGTTCAGTCATGGAGCCTCCCAGCTACGTACGCTGGTCACCCTACCGGAGCACCCGACCCGCGGCTGACCCGGCACCAGTAGCCGGGAGCCTCATTCTGAGCCCTCCTGAGTAAGCACCGCCTTGACGGTGCGGCACAGGATCTTCAGGTCCAGCAACGGCGTCCAGTTGTCGACGTAGTGCAGGTCGAGGCGGATCGCCTCTTCCCAGGGCAGTGAGGATCGGCCGCTGACTTGCCACAGTCCGGTGATACCGGGCTTGGCCTGTAGCCGGCGGGCGGCGACGGCGTCGTACATCGCGACTTCCCTGGGCACCTGCGGCCGGGGACCCACCAGGCTCATAGACCCCTGCAAAACATTGAACAGCTGGGGCAGCTCGTCGATGGAGGTGCGCCGCAGCACGCCGCCTAGCCGGGTGATACGCGGGTCGTTCTCGACCTTGAACAGGGGCTTGTCGAGCCGGTTCTGCTCTCGCAGCAGGTCTTCCAGCTCTGCGTCGGCATTTACGCGCATGGTGCGGAACTTCCACATCTGAAAGTCCTTGCCTTCCAGTCCCACCCTGGTCTGCTTGAACAGAGCGGGGCCGCCGTCCTGCCGATGCACTAGCAGGGGCACTATGAGCCACACCGGCGCCAGCACCACGATGAGCAGCGCAGACCCGGTGATGTCGACGGCGCGCTTGGCCGCCGAGGTGGCGACGGCTGGAAGAGACTGCGAGGACGGTTCAGAGCGCCGCCCGAGCAGGAATCTCCTGAGCCCGGAGCGCGGAGTTGATGAAGCCAGGGGAACGGGTGGTTGAATCATGGAGCATCCAGGAGGCTTAGGTGGTGGTTCAGGGGTGGTGGGAGCTAGCGGGGGCGGGGCCGGGTTCCTGGCCGGTGCGGCCCCCGGCGGCCGCACCTCGGCGTGCAGCTCCCATTACTGCGGCTAGTAGGAGCATTGCGTACACGAGCGCGGGTGCCACGACGGCCCCGGCTGCGACGGCGCGGAAGGCCGATGGCGAGTGGGACACGTCGTCGAGTTCGGCCGAGGACATCAGCACCACTTCCGCCGGGTACTGCGCCCCCTCAAGGCTCTTCAGCTCCACAGCGGCCTGCCCGACCGCGGCGTCGGCGACTTGCCTGGCCTCGGCGGCCGAGCCCGCTCGCGCCGTGACCTCCAGCATGTGGGTGCCGTCCACGTGCTTGGCGGAGATTGTGTCCGCAAGCGCCGCCGGAGGTGCGTCAATACCGAGGCTTCGGGCGACGGCTTGCGCTACTACTGGAGAGGTGACTACCGGGACAAGTGACTCCGCCTGGCTTATGGCCAGCTGCTCGGCCGCGTACTGCGAGGAGGAGCCGCTCTGGTCGCTGGCGGCCTCAACGCGCACATAGGCTATGGCGGTGGCCGCGTAGGTGACCGGAGTGAGCCGCACCAGGGCGTAGCCCGCTCCCGCGCCCACGAGCGCGGCCACGAGCAGGCCTGCGGCCCAGCGCCGGGTCAGTATGAGGATATCTGCCAACGTCATACTCGCTCACCACCAGGATGCGCGCCAGGCGCGGTGTTCTCAAGGCGCTCCCGGGACCGGGAGCAGGCGTGGGGCGGGCGTATGGATCGTATGGATGCGGTCATGGTGGTCTCCTGTTCGTTGCTCATTTGATCGCTGACTGGGTCGGCTACTCGGCTGGCGCTGGGGACTCGCCTGCGTCCGCAGCGGGTTGGCGGGCATCACTTCATGGCATTGATCTCCCGCAGCGAGGTGGCTAGGGAACGCCGGTTCAGCAGGAGGATGGCAGCGGAGACCGCGCACAGCACGGCCACCGCGATGCCGAGCACCGGGACCCCAAGCGCGTGCAGGACCGCCCGCAGCCCCTGCCCGGCCAGGGCGACGGCGGCGGCGGTCAGGGCGAAGCGGCCAAGCGTGCGGGCGTCAAAGGCAGAGGCGAATCCGCCGTCGATCTCCTTCAGGCTGAGCCGCAGCAACACGCAGGTCATGGCCAGGTTGACGCCGACGGAGGCCACCGCCGGCCCGACGAAGCCGAGCAGCGCGTACATGGCCGGGCAGGCCACGATATTGGCCGCCACTGCGGCCAGCGACACGGCCATGAGTGTGCGGGTGCGCCCGGCCGCGCTGAGGATGAGCGACAGGCCGGCGAAGCGGACCATCGTGGTGATCAGGTAGAGGCGGAACACTGCCAGCCCGCCCAGGTAGCGCGCCCCGTACAGCACCTGAATAACCTCGGGGGCAACCACCATGGTGGCGACGCAGAAGGTCACCGTAGTCAGGTAGCCGACGGCGAGGTAGTGGTGGAACAGGCGTCGTACCAGGTCCTTGCGGCCGGCGCCCAGGTAGCGGGTGACGATCGGGATGATGACGGTCAGGAAGGAGTTGGGGATAACGTCCAGGGGTAGCACCGTGGAGGCGTTGGCGTAGACCGCGTACCGCTCGGTGGTCTCATACATGCCGATCACGAGGGCCCCGACCTGCCGCATGACGGAGGAGGTCATCACGTACACGCCCATGGGCAGGGCGAAGGCAAGGATGTCCCGCGCCAGGAGCCAGCGGGGCCGGGCCGGAAGCAGGAGATACTGCCAGCGCCGGAAGCAGTCCCAGAACCACAGCACCGACGCCAGGTCGAGTGCGAGCAGCATGACGAACAGCACCGCAATGGAGGAAGTCACCAGGGCCGTGATCAGCACGGCGGTGAGCTTCAGGGCGGAGAAGGCCAGGTTGCGCACGGCGATGGCGCGGGCCCGCCCGATCGACACGACGAGCACTTGCAGCATGCTCATCATGTTGGTGAGCATCGGCCGCAGGGCGAGCAGAACGATCAGCGGCTCCAGCAGCGGGTTGGAGAAGTACCCTCCGATCGCGCCCCGCGCCACCACCAGGACAATCGCCGTGACCAGACCAATGACCGTCTGCAGGCCCAGGATGGTGCGCACGTACTCGCGTGCGGAGGCATTCCTGCCGCCCCGGTTGAAGAAGTAGTTGACGGCGTCGACCATCCCCAGGATTGTCCCGTCGGAGCACACGGCCACCAGCAGCACCCCCTGCGCGTAGGTGCCGTAGGCGGTCAGGGACAGGCTGTGTGACAGGATCATCGTGTTGACCATGGCGGAGGCGAGCGTGACTACCTTGACGCTGGCCAGCAGCAGTGAATCCGTCGAGGTGCCCGACTTAATCCCCGGACGGCGCAATTTGACTAATAGCGAGCGAATACTCACCGAGCCCCCTTCCCGCCGCGTACTGCGCCGCCCGTCAGCTGTTCGGCCCGGGCGGCCAGGAAGGGGATCAGGTAGAACAGCGCCATATTATACGTGTAAATCTCGGTGACCATCATGACCGACATAGCGGCATACACCGAAACAAATGCAGCGCGAGCACGGGGGTCCACACCGGAGCAGTCGACGCTGCTGCTCGCCAACCACAGCATTGCGAGGAACAGGAGTACGGCAGCTAATCCGCCGTCGTACATGAGCTGGAGGTACTGATTGTGAGCCTGCCAGGTCAGCCCGTTGGCGCCGGGGATGAACGCACCGAACTCATAGTTGATGCCGTGGCCGAGCAGGGGCGATTCTGCCAGGATCGGATAAGCGGCGTCCCATAGGTCGGTGCGGCCAGTAAGGCTTGCCGACTTGCCGAACAAGTGGCCGAGCGCGGTTGTGAAATAGAGCTGGACACGCGCTCCGACCACCAGCAGGTTGACCAATAGGCCGAATACGGTCACGCCGCGCATGGAGAATACTGTGCGAATGGCCCCGTCCCGCACGCGCGCGCCGAAGTAGAAAACCGCCGCTATGCCCGCACCCACAGCTGCGGTGGCCACCTGTAGGGAGATGATTTGTAGTGCGCCGAGGGCCAGCGCCAAAATGGTTCGCCAGCCGTACCTCCGTGGCGATACGGAATCGTAGAGCAGCGACACCAGAGCCGCGGTGAAGATGCAGTCAGTGACACGAGTGCGGATGCCCAGCAGGTACGAGGGCTGAGCGAACTGCCCGTCCATGGTGAAGGTCCGGTGGGTGCCGGTCAGGATCATCAGGTAGTTGATCACCAGGTAGGCCAGCAGCAGGTCCGCAATGACGCGCAGCAGTCGGCGACGCGCGTCCGGGCCGACGTCTGCCTGCAGCTCAATGAGTAGTAGCAGGGAGACTTGGGCGACACTGGCGTACCCCCAGTTGAGTATGTCACCGCCGTGGTAGAGAGTCGGCGGAAGAAAGGCCAGGCGGTAGAACACGAAGACGAGGAAGACGGGCGACAGGGGCACGCGCCGCGCCAGGTGCATCAGGCACAGCACCGTGAAGACCGCCGCGGTGGCGGCCTTCACCATCGGGGCCAGGAGCGCGTCCTGGTCCACCAGGATGGGCTTCATGAGGATCAGGCACGCCGTCAGCAGCCCCAGGTAACGCAGGGGATAGCAGCGGTCGGCCAGGCGAGGTGGCGCTACCCGGGCGGGCAGGGGCGGGGCAGAGAAGGTCTCAGCGGTAGAGCTCAAGGTACTTCTCCGTCATGGTGCGGACCGAGTGCTCCCCAGCCGTGCGTACCGCGCCGGCGCTGAGCCGGGCATACCTCTCCGGATCGTTCCAGATGGCGTGGATGGCCGTTGCCGCCTGCTGCGGGTCAGGTGGCACCAGGGCCCCGTTGGCATCATCGACGACGATGTCGGGAACCCCGCCCACCGGCGTCGCCACGGCCGGCAGGCCGGCCGCCATCGCCTCAATGAGGCTCATCGGCTGTCCCTCGTAGTCCGACAGCAGCACGAATATGTCGGATTCCCTGAAGAATGCGACCGGGTCGCGCTGCAGACCGGCGAAGTGGACGCGGCCGACCAGTCCCAGGTCACGGGTCCGCGCCTCCAGTTGCGGGCGCAGGGGCCCGTCTCCAACCAGCGTGAGTGAGGCATCAGCGCCGAGCCGCACCATTTCAGCCAGGGTCTCCAGCAGCAGGGACAGGTTCTTGGCCGGCACCATCCGTGCCACGCACAGTAGCCGCACCGGGCCTCGGCGCCCGTTACGCGGCTCGCACCGGAAGTGGCCGACGTCGACGCCGTTGCCCACGATCGGAACGGCCTTCGGCTCCAGCGCGTACTCGCGGCACACCGAGTCGCGAACTTGCCCGGTCAGTGCAACCGGCACCACCCCGTGGGTGAAGGCCAGGTGGTTGAAGCGCCGCAGGCCGCGGCGCCGCGTCTCCTTCGTGGCCAGGTTGTGGACCGTGTGGATGATGCGGGCTCCACTGCCGGACATGCGCACAGCGGGCACTACGTACTGAAGTACCGGCAGGTGGGAGTGCACGACCGTGGGGGCGAATTCCCGGATCTGCCGCCGCAGCGCGAGGACCGTGCGGGGATCTGGGCCCGAGGCCTTGTTGAGGGCGACGACGTCGATGCCGGCCTGCCGCATGCGCTCTCCCACGTCGGTGTCCGCCCCGTGCAGACTGACCACCCGCACCGGGATCTGCGCCGCGACCAGCTCGCGGGCAAGGCCCAGAACCATGGTTTCGGCGCCGCCAGTGCTCAGCCCGTGTATAACCAGTAGCACCCGGGTCCCGTCTGCCGGAGCCCGCCGTTCGGCGCTGAGTCTTGGGGCACCGGCGTCGAGTGTGCGGATGATCTGCGCAACTACCTCCTGGGAGGAGTAGTTGGCGGCGCGGGCGTGGATGCCGCGGCGCATGGCTCCTACCTCGGCCGTGGGCAGCGCGAGGAATCGGCTCAGCGCCTCGCGCAACTGGCCCGGCTGGTCGTAGTCGTAGCTCAGCCCGGTGACACCGTCCTGCAGCATCTCGCTGTAATACGGCCACCTACTGGCCACCACCGGCAGCCCCGCGGCCATGGCGTCGATAATGGTTCCGGGCACGCCCTCACCGGGCCACTGCGTTGGGAAGAGCAGCGCGTAGTAATCGCGCAGAATTCTGGCTCCCTGGTCGGGGGCCGCCTGGCCCGCGTAGCGGACGCACGGATGAGCATTGACGAGCCTGCGGAACTCTTCCGCATAGTCGGGGTCCAGCGGCCCGTAGATGTCCAGGACGGCCTTGTCCTCGCCGGCGTCGGCGTTGATGGCGCAGACCGCCTGGATTGCGTTCGTAATGCCTTTCAGGGGCGTGACACGGCTGAAGGTGCACAGCCGCACCGGGCGGTCGTCCGGTACGGGGGACGCGCTTGGCGGGATGCTCAGGTCCTTGAAGTTGGGGAGGTAGACCGCGTTGATGACGCCGAGCTCGCGCAGCCTGTCCGCCAGGGCGCGGCTCTCAACCCAGTTGACGGCGAAGCTGTTGAGCTGCTTGACCAGCCTGCCACCGCCGTCCCTCGCGACGTCAGCGGCAAGCTTGCCTCCGATGAGACTGTGGTAGATGCGCTTGCCGCGCAGCCGCGCGGCAGCCGCGAGAATCGGGAACAGGGCGCGTCGGCCGCCGGCAGACAGGAGTACGACGACGTCATCACAGCTTCGCAGGCACCGCGCCAGCTCCCGGGCGACCTGGGGAGCGCGGCGGCGATAGTCGCGGGTATCTACCGTCAGGATGCTCTCAGCACCGTAGTGGGACACCAGGTGGCGGTAGAGGGTGCGGGTCTTGACGGTCTGGCCGTCTAGTAGCGCGCCGGAGGGGTCAACGCGCCCGACTACCCCGATCTTCCTTGTGCGCATTACAGCATCACGCCCCGGAACGGCTGCCTCGCCGGAAGAGTGATGCGGCTTCCCAGCTCCGCGTCGTAGGCCGCCGGGGCCAAGCGGGGCAACCCGTTGGAACTGGTGAAGGTGACCTCGCCGACATAGAGGCGGCCGGCAACCTCGTAGAAGTCGACCCGCGCCAGGGAGAACCCGCGGGAGAGCTCTGTGGTGATGGCGAGCATCTCCTCCAGGCGCTTCGGGCGGGGCAGCACGTCCTCGGCTACGCCGTCGTCGTAGCGAGAGTTGTAGCGGAACGGGGCCTTGCTCCAGTCAGGCAGGAAGGTGAGCATGCGCTCGCCGGTGAAACGGCCGTCAACGGTAATGGCGAACTGGACCTCGCCATCGAAGGCCACGAACTTGTAGTCGCGCAGGCCCCCGCTCTCATCCTGCAGGAACTGCTCGGCAACGATACGTGGCTCGCAGTACTCGTAGTGCAGCTCGAAACCGCCCGTCATGGCCATGCGCCGCCCCAGCCAGCGGGCCAGCTGGCGCCGTGAGCGGGCCTCATGCAGACGCCGCTTATCCGGCACGACGATGTTCCAGCCGGAACCGTGGGTAGCCTTGATCACGTACCTGTCGGGCAGCGCATCGAAGTCGATATCGTCAGCCGACTCCCAGACCCCGAGCAGCGGCACCAGGTACTCTCCGCCAATTTTGGCTGCGACGACTTCTCGCATAAGGAATTTGTCCGCCAGCCGCCCCTTGACGGGCGTCGAGTCATACAGCTTCAGCCACTGCGCCTTTTCCGTAAAGGTGCGCGGATCATCCAGGTCGCAGGTACGGCCGGTCGAAAGCCGGTACCAGCGCTCAAGGGCCTGCCGGTACTGCCGCGGCTCCAGGCGGCAGTTACGCCGGTAGACGGCGTCGCGCAGAATGTCTTGTGCAGCGCCGGGAAGTAGATTCCGGGCCAAGTCCTTCACAGTCACTACAGCATTACCCCCCGAAACGGCTTCTTATCAGGCAGCACGATACGGTCGCCCAGCTCCACGTTGTAGCGCTTGGGCGCGAACCAAGTTAAGCCATTAGAATCGGTGAAGGTAATCTCGCCCAGATACACACGCCCCTCCACCTCGTAGAAGTCCACCCGTGCCAGGGCGAAGTCGCCCCCGATTGCGCTGGCGATCTCAAGCATCTGCGCCAAGCCCGCAGGCTTCTCAAGCGACTGCGCGGGCCCCGGGTCTCCCCCGTAATGAAAGGGCGCCCTGCTCCAGTCCGGAAGGTAGGTGCGTATGCTCGGCGTGGGGGTGAAGCGGCCAGAGACGCAGACAATGAACTGCACCTTGCCGTTGAAGGTCATCACCTTGTAGTCGCGCAGGCCTCCGCTGTCGTCTCGCAGCAGCGGTTCACAGATGACGCGTGGTTGGCAGTACTCGTAGTGCAGCTCGAAGCCGCCGGTCATGGCGGCACGGGTGCGCAGCCACGCCGCCAGGCGGCGTCTCGCCGCGACCGTATCCAGCTTGCGTGCGTCCGGCACCACGATGTTCCACCGGGTGCCGTGCGTCGCCTTCAGCACGAAGGCGCGTGGCAGGGCAGCGAAGTCGATCTGCTCGGCGCGTTCCCACACCCCCAGCAACGGGACGAGGTACTCGGAGCCCACGCGCTGGGCGGCCCACTCGCGCATGAGGAACTTGTCCGCCAGCCGCCCCTTCAGCGGCGTGGAGTCGTACAGCTTCAGCCACTGGATCTTCTCGCCGACGGTGCGCGGATCGTCCAGGTTGCAACGATGCCCGGTCGACAACAGGTACCACCGCTCCAGCTCTGCACGGTAACGCCTCAGCGGCAGAGCACAGTTGTGGCGGTAGATCCTCTGCCGCAGCCCCGCCTCCGCCCGGCTGGACAGCAGCGACTGGGTCATTTCCTTCACAGTCATTTGCCTTTTCTCCTCTTCAGCGCGGCATGAAACAGCTGCCATGACAGGCAGTAGGCCGCGTAAGTGCGGGAGATGCCCTCTACATTGCGGTAGAGGTTCCAGGTTCTTTTTACCGCCTTCACCTTGTCGCTGGACAAGGACCCGGAAGTCTTGCGGTATTTCGCCAGGCACTCGTCCAGCCCGTAGATCCGGTACCCGCGCTTCATCACCTGCAGCCACGTAGCGGCGTCCTGGCCGCGGCGCAGGTCAGGCATTACGAGCAGGCCGGGATCCACGCGCTCGGTGTCGAACAGGATGGTGAGCGTGCAGGTGAGCGTATTCTTCAGAAACTCGCTGTAACCGATCGACTCTGGAACGTGCACGTAGTTGCGGTGCGTGCCGTCCTCCTCGATCGTCTCGTAGGAGGCGATACAGGCCGCCAGCCCGCGCGCAGACATGAACGCAATCTGGCGCTCGAGCTTGCGGGGAGACCACTGGTCGTCCGCGTCCAGATACGCGATGTACCGGCCGCGCGCCCGGGCAAGAGCCAGGTTGCGGGCCTGGGCCACCCCCCGGTTGGCGGGCTGCGCGAGCACCTGCACCCGGGGATCTGCGGCGGCACGCTCCTGAGCCAGCGCAAGCGTGCGGTCCCGGGAGGCGTCATCGACCACCAGCACCTCAAGGTCCGGCATGCTTTGGGCCAGGACGGAGTCCAGCGCCTGGTTGATATGCCGCTCGGAGTTGAACGCGGGCACAATCACCGAGACAAGCGGCTTGCGCTCGTCGTTAAGCTTTTTTTCTTCGGCTGGGACGATGCTATGGCGCAACGGCGGGCTTTTGCGAGTCACCGATTCCTCCACATTTAAATGGAACAACCTTGACGGGCGGTAGCCCGGCAGGGAATGAGAATCCCTGGCAGATACGTGTTGGGAGAATCGGGTCAGGGATGAGGCGTCGCGTCAGGGCCTGGCGGACACTTCTTTTCTCGGGTGCGATCTGTTCGCAGTACAGAGGCTAGCGTGCTTGTATAGCGATTTCATAGGCAGACCGGTCACGGTTCCACCCCTAAAAAAGCAACCCCTAAGTCACTAATTAAGGATTACCAATATATACAGGCATAATTCATAGGCACGATCCAATAGTCGCCTGGTCTATGCCTGCTGCCGCTCGCACCGCGGCGGGGGCAGCCGCTGCCCCCGCCGCGGGCGAGACGCGCCTCAGGCCCGCGCCACGGTGGCGCTGGGGGCGTCGACGTCGGCGGTAACCACCTGCAGCTCCACGCAGCTGACCTCCCGCTTGATCAGGTCCAGGTGGGCGCCGGTCCAGGCCTGCTTGTCCGCCGGCACAGTCAGCGTCGCGCGCGCCGGCTCGCCGATGTTCAGCCCGGCAGCCTTGCGCTCGTCCATGAGCAGCCGGACCAGGTCACGGGCCCAGCCCTCGGCCTCCAGGTCGGCGTCGAGCGCGGTGTCCAGCACCACGAAGGCGCCCGAGGGCAGCACCGTGGCGGACAGGGCGTCGTCGCTGACCTCGATCCGCGTGGACAGGGTGAAGGCCAAGTCCTCGGCCTCCAGGATCACCGGGACGCCGTCGAGCAGGACCGTGCCGAAGCGCACGTCGCCGTCCGCGGTGACCTCCCACTCCCCCGCCTTGACCGCGGCGAAGAGCTTGGAGGTCAGCTTGCGGACCTGCGGCGCGAAGGCGCGCGGGTTGAGGGCCAGTTCCTCGGTCAGCTCGTAGCCGGCCTCGGTGGCGTCCACCACCCGCACCTGCTTGACGTTGACCTCGTCAGCAATCAGCCCCGCGAAGGGCGCCAGGCCGGCCGGGTCGGCGGTGGCAATGGTGAGGGTTCGCAGGGGCTGGCGCACGCGCAGCTTCTCGGCCTTGCGCAGGCTCAGCGCCGCAGAGACCGCATCGCGTGCCTCGTCCATCGCGCTGACGAGCGCGGGATCGGCCACGTGCTCGGGCAGGACCGGCCAGTCCGCCAGGTGCACGGAGCGCTCCCCGGTCAGCCCGCGGTAGATCTCCTCCGCCAGCAACGGGGCCAGCGGTGCAATCACCTGCATGAGCACACGCAGCACGGTGGCAAGCGTGTCGAATGCCGGGCGGGACGCACTAGCCGATGCACTCGTGAAGCGGGCGCGGGAGGTGCGCAGGTACCAGTTGGTCAGCACGTCGATGAACTCACGCACCGTGTGAGTTGCACCGGTGACGTCGTAGGCATCCATCTGCGCCGCCACGGTGATCGCCAGATCCCTGGTGCGGGCCAGGATATAGCGGTCCATCACGTCTAGGGATCCCTTGGGACCGAACAGCGAGGGATCAGCCAGGTCCACGCCCTCGGTGAGGTAACAGGCGCCCTCCTCCCCGGCCTGGGCGGCGTACAGGCTGAAGAAGTACCAGGTGTTCCATAGCGGCAGCATCACCTGGCGTACCGTGTCGCGGATGGCCTTGTTGGTGACGGACAGGTTGCCGCCGCGCACCACCGGGGAGGACAGCAGGAACCAGCGCATCGCGTCGGCCCCGTCGCGGTCGAAGACCTGCTGGACGTCAGGGTAGTTGCGCAGGGACTTGCTCATCTTCGCCCCGTCGTTTCCCAGCAGGATGCCGTGGGAGACGCAGGTGGTGAAGGCGGGGCGGTCGAACAGGGCGGTGGCCAGCACGTGCAACGTGTAGAACCAGCCGCGGGTCTGCCCGACGTACTCCACGATGAAGTCGCCCGGGTTGTGGGACTCGAACCAGTCCACGTTCTCGAACGGGTAGTGCACCTGGGCGAAGGGCATGGACCCGGACTCGAACCAGCAGTCCAACACGTCGGGGATGCGGCGCATCATGGACCTGCCGGTGGGGTCATCCGGGTTGGGTCGCACCAGCGTGTCAATGAAGGGCCGGTGCAGGTCCTTGACCTCCACGCCGAAGTCGCGCTCCAGCTCCGCGAAGGAGCCGTAGACGTCGGTGCGCGGGTAGGCCGGGTCGTCGCTCACCCACACGGGGATGGGCGAGCCCCAGAAGCGGTTGCGGGAGATGGACCAGTCGCGGGCGCCGGCCAGCCAGTTGCCGAAGATGCCGTCCTTGACGTGCCCGGGCACCCAGGTGATCTCCTGGTTGAGCTCGACCATGCGGTCGCGGATGGCGGTGACCTTCACGAACCAGCTGGAGACGGCCTTGTACATCAGCGGCTTGCGGCAGCGCCAGCAGTGCGGGTAGGAGTGCACGTAGGACTGTTGACGCACCAGCACGGCGCGCACGGCCGCCTCGCGGCGGGCCAGTGGGCCGGTGCCATCGCGCAGGTCGGCGATGATCGGCTTGTTGGCGTCGAAGATGTGCCTGCCGGCGTAGTCGGGGACCTCGGAGGTGAACAGGCCGCCGTCGTCGACGGGGATGACCGTGCCGATGCCGTAGGGCTGGCAGGAGTACATGTCATCCTCACCGAAGGCGGGTGCCAGGTGCACCAGGCCGGTGCCCTCGGTGGTGGTGACGTAGTCGGCGGTGATGATCTGCCAGGCCGCCGCCCCGGGGGCGGCTCCCTCCGCACGGTGGGCGGCGTCGTCGTAGTAGTCGTAGATGGGCACGTAGCGCACGCCGACCAGGTCGGTCCCCTTGTAGGTGGCCAGCACCTGCGGGTCCTCACCCAGCTCACGGGCGTAGGTTCCCAGCAGGTCGCGGGCGAGCAGCACATCCTGCCCGGCGACCGGGGAGTCGAGGTCGGCGTCCACGCGGACGGTCACGTAGTCGACGTCGGGGCCGACGGCGACGGCGGAGTTGGACGGCAGGGTCCACGGAGTGGTGGTCCAGATCAGAGCCAGCTCCGGGGCGGCGTCGGGGTGGGCAGCATCCAGTCGCTGCTCCAGGCGCAGGCCCACCGTGACAGTGTTGTCCTGACGGTCCTGGTAGACGTCGTCATCCATCTTGAGCTCGTGGTTGCTCAGTGGCGTGCGGTCGTGCCAGCAGTAGGGCAGCACCCGGTAGCCCTGGTAGGCCAGGCCCTTGTCATACAGGGTCTTGAAGGCCCACATGACCGACTCCATGTAAGTGGGGTCGAGGGTCTTGTAGTCGTTTTCGAAGTCCACCCAGCGGGCCTGGCGGGTGACGTAGTCCTCCCACTCCCTGGTGTAGCGCAGCACCGACGTGCGGCAGGCCTCGTTGAACTTCTCGATGCCCAGGCCGCCGGGGCGGGTGATCTCGGTGACGTCGTCGATGCCGAGCTCGCGCTGCGCCTCCAGCTCGGCGGGCAGGCCGTGCGTGTCCCAGCCGAAGCGGCGCTCCACGCGGCGGCCCTGCTGGGTCTGATAGCGGCCGACCGCGTCCTTGACGTAGCCGGTCAGCAGGTGCCCGTAATGGGGCAGGCCGTTGGCGAAGGGCGGGCCGTCGTAGAAGACGAACTCGTTGGAGTGGCCGTTGTCGTCCAGCGCGGGGCGGGCGTCGATGGAGGCCTGGAAGGTGCCGTCCTGCTTCCAGTAGTCCAGGACGTCCTCCTCGATCGCCGGGAAGGAGGGGGACGGCTCGACCTTCTGGCCGGGGCGGTGCAGGGGGTAGAAAGCGGCGCCCGGGTGCTGGGCGGCGGTGGGCTCTTCGGCCATTTGTCTTGCCTCGCGTCTCACTCGTAGTCGTTTGCGCCACTGGGGCGCGGGATCCACGAGGACGACGCCGCTCCGACCGCCGGTACCCGGCGGCGGTGCCGCACCGCGGTACCACCTCGCTTGCCCGCTCCGGCAGCGCCGGTGCGGACCGCTTGATTCGCAGCTGTGACGGGCTGTCCCGTCCGGTTCTACTGGGGGCCGCGTACACAATGTGAACGCAGTCCGGTTCTTCCGGAGGCTCGCCGGTGATGGCCGGGTCGGCGCCTGTGGCGGTGAGTGTAACCGCGCGGTGCCCACCCGGCCATCCCCGGAGGCCTCCAGACGGAGTCGTGCTGGCCACACCGGCGTCAGGCGCAGGCGACAGGGGAGCCCGCGGACCGTGGCACGGGGAGGCGGAGGACCTGTCTCGTCGGTTAATCCGTTGGGAAGCGGGACCCGGCCCCTCACGCCCCCTCGCGCGCCACCAGCGTGTTGGAGGCCTGGGCCCGGGGCCGTACCACCATGGAGTCGATGTTGACGTGGGAGGGCAGCTCCAGCGTCCAGGCGATGCACTCGGCCACGTCCTGCGCGGTCAGCGGCTGGGCCACCCCGGCATAGACCTGGCGCGCCGCTTGGACGTCGCCGTGGAACCGGTTGAGGGAGAACTCCTCGGTGGCAACCATGCCCGGAGCTATCTCAATGACGCGCACCGGCTCTCCCACCAGCTCCAGGCGCAGAGTGTTGGCGATGACCCGCTCGGCGTGTTTGGCCGCGACATACCCGGCCCCTCCGGGGTAGGTGTCATGGGCGGCGGTGGAGGTGAGAAAGACCAGGTCCCCGCCACGCTCGCGCAGACCCGGCAGGAAGACCTGGCTCACCCGCAGCGCCGCCAGCGCATTGCGCTCGTACATGGTCGCCCACTCCTGCGGGTCGCCCTGGGCCACGGGGTCGACGCCCAGCGCTCCACCGGCGTTGTTGACCACGGCGTCTACCGGCCCGTCAGCCAGAACCTCACGGGCGAGGCGGTCGACGTCATCGGGCACCTGGAGGTCGGCCGCCACCCAGGCGCAGCCGGTCTCCTCCGCCAGCGCCTCCAGCCGCTTCGCGCGCCGGGCGGTGGCCACCACCTGCCAGCCGTTGGAGCGCAGCCGCCTGACGGTGGCGGCGCCGATACCGGTGGAGGCGCCGGTAATCACGGCCCTGCGTGTGGATGGGGCAGTACTCGTGCTCATGCCCCAATGATGCAACAGGCGGCGTACCCGTGCCGCCGGCTGAGAAGCGAGCCTTGTGAGCAGGGCGCACGCGATCGCGTCCCGGAAACGCGTGCTGTCCTCCGAGGCGCCTTTTTGTGGGTGATGAGCCGCGGCGTCGAGGCGTGCCCGCCATTCTCCGTGCTTGCGGTGTGCGGGTGTGGTGCGCCTGGTGGGTGTTGTGTGCCCGGGCGCTCCCGCCGTGGGTCGGAATGTCCGGATTCGGCACAAAGGCCGCCGACGACCCCCAGGCCGGATTTGAAAACCGCATGATTGCAACGTTCTGCCCACGGCCGACGGCGACGTCGGAGTCGTTTATGCCGATCCTGGACACTTTGGGCCGCCATGCACCGGAACGAGCAGCAACGGAGAGCCGCCGCGGGCAGGCCTACCCCAAGCACTCGGGGGTACGCCAATGACAGAACCGTCATCGCCGACGTCGTCTCACTATCCGGCCGCACGGTTGTGTCCCCCTCCGCCGCGCCCCTAAGGTGCACGGCATGACCCAAGCGCATCCCCTGCTCGCCGCCGCGGAGTCCCGCGGGGCGTTGCTGCGCTCCACTCGAGTCATGTGCTGTCAGGCCCGCTAAGCGCCTGACCACCGCGGCTTCGCCGCACACGGAATCCGGCGCACTGAGGCGTCCGGAGCCGCGCGGCAGCAAGTGGACCAATTCCCGGCCAATAACCGGCAGCCACTTGTAGACACCGATCCGGAGCGAGTCCCCGAACCAATGACTCCGGACGCTCATGCACCACCAGCCTGGAGGAGACATGAGCACGATCAAGGACCCGTCCGCAAGCGACACCCCCGCCGGCCGCACTATCCGCCCGCCGCGCGCCGGCCGCTCCAACGGCCAGTGGCGCATCGACGGCCGCAAGCCCCTGAACCCCAATGAGGTCGTCAAGCAGGACGGCGATCCGCTCGGCGCGCACGACCGCATCCTGTCCTCCTATGGCGCAGCCGGGTTCGACGCCATCCCGGACGACGACCTCCACACCCGCTTTCGCTGGTGGGGCCTGTACACACAGCGCAAGCAGGGCATCGACGGAGGCCGTACCGCCCAGCTCAGCCCCGCCGAGCTGTCCGACCGGTACTTCATGCAGCGGGTGCGTATGGACGGCCAATCCCTGTCCGTGCGGCAGATGCGCGTCCTCGGCCAGGCCGCCAACGACTTCGCCCGCGGCACCCTGGACGTCACCGACCGGCAGAACCTCCAGATGCACTGGATCCAGATCGAGTCCGTACCCGAGCTGTGGCGCCGACTGGAGGAGGTCGGCCTGACCACCATCGAGGCGTGCGGCGACACCCCGCGCGGCTTCCTCGTCTCCCCCGTGGCCGGGATCGACCCCGACGAGATCATCGACCCCTCCGCCGCCGCGGCCGAGATCCGCGACACCTTCCTCGGCAACCCAGACATTGCCAACCTGCCTCGCAAGTTCAAGACCGCCTTCACCGGTTCCCCCACGCTGGACATCCTCCACGAGATCAACGACATCGCCTACGTGGGCGTGGAGCACCCCGAGCTCGGTCCCGGCTACGACCTGTGGATCGCCGGCGCGTTGTCGACCGCGCCCTTCCTCGGACAGCGCCTGGGCACATTCGTGCGGCCCGACCAGGTCACCGACGTGTGGTGGGCCACCATCCGGCTCTTCCGCGACTACGGCTACCGCCGCCTGCGTAACAAGGCCCGGTTGAAGTTCCTCATGGCCGAGTGGGGCCCGGAGAAGTTCCGTCGCGTCCTGCAGGAGGAGTACCTGGGCTACGAGCTGGCGGACGGTCCCGCCCCCGCGCCGCCGGTGGGCGAGGCGGACCACATCGGTGTCCACCGGCAGAAGGACGGGCGCTACTGGATCGGCGGCAAGCCTCCGGTCGGGCGCCTGTCCGGGGACACCATGCTGGGGCTGGCCGACCTCGCCGAGGCGGTCGGTTCCGATCGTGTACGTACGACGCCGCTGCAGAACATCCTGCTGCTGGACGTGCCCGCGCAGCGCGTGGACGAGGCCGTAGTCGGCCTGCGGAAACTCGGCATCAACCCGGATCCGGGGCCGTTGACCCGCTCACTGCTGGCCTGCACCGGCCTGGAGTTCTGCAAGTTCGCAATCGTGGAGACCAAGTCCCTGGCGGCGCGGGTGAGCGCCGAGCTCGACACGCGCCTGGCGGACCTCGACCTCGACCGCCGTATCTCTATCAGCGTCAACGGCTGCCCCAACTCCTGCGTCCGCATCCAGATCGCCGACATCGGCCTCAAGGGCCAGATCATCAGCGTCGACGGTCAGCAGGTACCCGGCTTCCAGGTGCACCTGGGAGGCGGCCTGGCCTCCGCCGGCCACAACGAGGCTGAGCTGGGACGCACCGTGCGCGGCCTGAAGGTGGCCGCCACCGACTTGACCGACTACATCGAACGCGTCGTGCGCCGCTACGCGGCCGCACGCGCCCCGGAGGAGAGCTTCTCCCAGTGGGCACAGCGGGCACCGCAGGAGGAACTGGTATGACCACCGACAGCATCGCGCCCCTGGCCGGGCTGCGCACGGCCACCATCCCCACCCTGACCGCCAACGCCGCCCCGGCGACCGCCCCCACGGCAGCCCCGGCCGTCAATCCCTACGGCCGACTTATCGCGCGCGGCGCCAACCGCCCACGCTCCGCGCAGGCTCCCCGCCGCAGCGAAGCCGAGCTGCGCCGCATCGCGGCCGACGGCGCCGCACGGCTGGGCCCTACTGCCTCGGCCGAGGCGGTCATCGCCTGGGCGGCCGAAACCTTCCCCGACTCGCTGGCCGTCGCCTGCTCCATGGCGGACGCCGTACTGCCGCATGTGGTGGCCACCCGCATGCCCGGCGTGGACACACTATTCCTGGAAACCGGTTTCCACTTCCCCCAGACCGAGCAGACCCGTGACGCCGTCGCCCGCACCATGGACGTCACCGTCATAGACGTCCTGCCCGAACTCACCATCGCCCAACAGGATGCCGAGTACGGGCCGCGCCTGTACGAGCGGGACCCCACCAGGTGCTGCTACCTGCGCAAGGTGGCGCCCCTGGCACGAGCCCTGTCCGGCTATGAGGCCTGGGCCACCGGCCTGCGCCGGGAGGACTCCCCCACCCGCGCCGACGCCCCGCTGGTCGCCTTCGATGAGACCCACCGGATCGTCAAGCTCAACCCGCTGGCGGCCTGGAGCTTCGAGGATCTGCTGGAGTACGCGACCGCACACGACGTCGTCGTCAACCCGCTGCTGGCGGACGGCTACCCGTCGATCGGCTGCCAGACCTGCACCCGGCGCGTCGCCCCGGGAGAGGATCCCCGCTCCGGACGCTGGGCCGGATTCGCCAAGACCGAGTGCGGCATCCACCTGTGAGGCCCCGTCCGCACGCCCCTGCACACCAAGCCGCGAAACCGATTGGAGAGCCACATGAGCACAGCCACTGACAGCATTACCAGCGTTACCGCCGCCCCTGCGGATCACCTCGACGCCCTCGAGTCCGAGGCGATCGGGATCATCCGGGAGGTGGTCGCCGAATGCCGGCGCCCGGTGCTGCTGTTCTCGGGCGGTAAGGACTCCGTGGTCATCCTGCACCTGGCCCGCAAGGCCTTCTGGCCGGCACCGCTGCCCTTCCCCCTGCTGCACGTGGACACCGGCCACAACTTCCCCGAGGTACTCGCCTACCGCGACGAGACCGTCGCCGCCGCCGGAGCGCGCCTGCTCGTCACCCGGGTGCAGGACTACATCGACGACGGCCGCCTGCGCGAACGCCCGGACGGTACCCGCAACCCGCTGCAGACCCGCCCGCTGCTGGACACCATCCAGTCCGAGGGCTTCGACGGCGTCATCGGCGGTGCCCGCCGCGACGAGGAGCGGTCGCGCGCCAAGGAGCGCATCGTCTCGCTGCGGGATGAGTTCGGGCAGTGGGACCCCCGCAACCAGCGTCCCGAGCTGTGGCGGTTGCTCAACCTGCGTCACTCCCCCGGCGAGCACCTACGCGTCTTCCCCCTGTCCGACTGGACCGAGCTGGACGTGTGGCGCTACATCGAGCGCGAGGACATCGCCCTGCCGAGCCTGTACTACGCCCACCGGCGGGAGGTCTTCTCACGTGACGGCATGTGGCTGGCCGTCACCCCGGTAACCCGGCCGCGCGAGGGCGAAACAGTCACCACCCGCACCGTGCGCTACCGCACCGTCGGCGACATGTCCTGCACCGGCGCCGTGGACTCCACGGCGGCCAACAACCACGAGATCGCCGTCGAGGTGGCCGCCTCCACACTCACCGAGCGCGGCGCCACCCGGGCGGACGACCGCCTGTCGGAGTCCGCCATGGAGGACCGCAAGCGCGAAGGCTACTTCTGATTCCTGTTCCAGCTCCCGCTCCGACACCCATCCCACCCCATACACCCGCCGCCACACACCCCTGGAGAAACCCATGACCGACACCCCCTCCGAGCACGCCCCCACCGCAGCGGACCAAACCACCCCGCGACCGTCCAAGACCACGGGGCTGCTGCGCCTGGCCACCGCCGGCAGCGTCGACGACGGCAAGTCGACCCTGGTCGGCAGGCTGCTGGTCGACTCCAAGTCGGTGTTGCGCGATCAGCTCGCCGCCGTCGAGCAGGTGAGCCTGGACCGCGGCCTGACCCACGCCGACCTGGCCCTACTCACCGACGGCCTGCGCGCGGAGCGTGAACAGGGCATCACCATCGACGTCGCCTACCGCTACTTCGCCACCCCCCGCCGCTCCTTCATCCTGGCCGACTGCCCCGGCCACGTGCAGTACACGCGCAACACGGTCACCGGCTCATCGACCGCCGACGTGGTGGTCCTGCTCGTCGACGCCCGTCACGGCGTGGTGGAGCAGACCCGTCGGCACCTGGCGGTGGCGGCGCTCCTGAACGTCCCACATGTGGTGGTCGCCGTCAACAAGATCGACCTGGTGGACTTCTCCGCCGACGTCTACGACGCGATCGTCGCCGAGTTGGGCGCCGCCGGCGCCGAGCTGGGGGTCACGGACCTGCGGGCACTGCCGACCTGCGCCCTGGAGGGGGACAACGTGGTGCGCCGCTCCTCGCGAACCCCCTTCTACCGCGGACCCGCCCTCCTGGAGCTACTGGAAACCATCCCGGCCGACACCACGCCGACGGACGGGGCCTTCCGGCTGCCCGTGCAGCTGGTCATCCGGCCGCAAGGAGCCGCGGCGGAGGGCCTGTCCGACTACCGCGGTTACGCCGGGCGGATCGCCGCGGGATCGGTGCGCGTGGGCGAGGAGATCGTGGTTCTCCCCTCGCGGCGCCGCAGCCGAGTCGCCGCCATCGACCTCGCAAACACCGCCCTGGCCGAGGCGCACGCCGGCCAGTCGGTGACCCTGCGACTGGACAATGACATCGACATCACGCGCGGTGATCTCCTCGCCGCCGCCACCGACCCGCCGCAGCTGCGCCGGGACCTGGCCGCCCGCGTCGCCTGGCTGTCCGAGCGGCCCGCCAGGTCGGGCGACCGGGTACTCCTCAAGCACGGGACGCGTACCGTCCAGGCGATCATCACTGCCGTCGAGGGCGTCCTCGATCTCGACGACCTCACCGCCGCGCCCGCGCAGGCCCTGGCCCTCAATGACATCGGCTCCGTCCGCCTGCGCCTGTCCGAGCCGCTTCCCGTCGCCGACTACGCCCATTCCCGCAGCGACGGCGCCTTCCTGCTCGTAGACCCCTTCGACGGCTGGACACTCGCGGCGGGCATGGTGCGCCTGGAGGACGAGCGGGCGTTTGCACCGCTGGCGGCATGAACCGGGCGAGTACAGCCGCGGGCACAGCCGGGCCGCTCGCGCCGGAAGTTGAAAGAGTCCCGGATACCGACCGTCCCGGCACCGGCTGGGTGGCGCTCATCGGCGCCGGCCCCGGAGACCCGGAACTGATCACGGTGCGTGGGCTGGACCTGCTGCGACGGGCCGACGTCATCGTCATCGATCGTCTCGCCCCGCGCCGGCTATTGGACGCCGCCGGCCCCGGCGCCGAGGTGATCGACGTGGGCAAGCGCCCGGGTCATCACCTGCTGCCGCAGGAGCAGATCGACGCGGTGCTGGTGGACCGGGCCCGCGCCGGGCAGCGCGTAGCGCGGGTGAAGGGCGGCGACCCGTATGTGCTGGGCCGCGGCGGTGAGGAGGCGGCGGCCTGCCGGGCGGCCGGCATCATCGTCGAGATCGTCCCCGGAGTCACGTCTGCCATTGCCGTGCCTGCCGCCGCGGGTATCCCGGTGACCCACCGAGGCCTGGCCCGGGGGTTCTCCATGGTCACCGCTCACGAGGAACTGGTATCCACGGTTCCGGCCCGGCGCGACCACACGCTGATCCTCCTGATGGGTGTGGCGCACCTTAGTCGCTCGACCACGATCCTCCTGGAGGCGGGGGCCGATCCCGACACCCCGGCCGCCGTCATCGAACGCGGCTTCCTACCCGATCAGCGAGTAACCACCACCGTGCTGCGATGTCTGCCCGACGTCGCCGTCAGCGTCGGTGTCACCGCTCCGGCGGTCATCGTCATCGGCGACGTCGTCACCGTCAGCCCCGCATGGAACACGCGGATCGTCCCCGGGTAATGCGCCCGGCGACGACCCCCGACGGCCCTGAAGGATCATCATGTTCGCACTCATCCTCCTCGCCCTGGTCGGGCTGGTCGCACAACTCGTGGATGGAACCCTGGGCATGGGCTACGGCGTCACCAGCTCCTCGCTGTTGCTCGCCGTAGGCCTGAGCCCGGCGCTGGCCAGCGCCAGCGTTCACCTATCCCAGATCGGGACCACGCTCATGTCCGGCGTCTCCCATCTACGTCTTGGCAACACCGACCGGGCGCTGGTGGCTCGCCTCGCCGTCCCCGGCGCCGTCGGCGCCTTCCTGGGCGCGACCGTCCTGTCCCGGCTGACCACGGCCGCGGCGACGCCCGTGACCGCCACCATCCTGCTGGTGCTGGGCGTTTACGTGCTGGTGCGCTTCGCCGTCCGGCCGTCAACCGGCGCCGCCGCGCGCACCAGCCCCCACACCTTGCGGCTGCTGGCGCCGCTCGGCCTGATCGGCGGTTTCATAGACGCCACCGGCGGCGGAGGCTGGGGGCCGGTGGTCACCACCACCCTGCTGTCGCGTGGGCGCACCGCCCCGCGCACCGTGGTGGGCAGTGTGGACACCGCCGAGTTCATCGTGAGCGTGACGGCGTCATTGGGCTTCCTCCTCGGTCTGGGGACGGCCGGAATCGACGTCGGCATTGTGATCGCCCTGCTGGGCGGCGGCGTGCTGGCCGCCCCATTGGCCGCCTGGGCGGTGTCCCGGATGCCGGGCGCCACCCTGGGAACCGCCGTCGGCGGCCTGATCGTGGTGACGAATACGGTGACGGTTCTGGAGGCACTCGGTCTGAGTGCCCCGGCCACCGCCTGGACGGTGTCGGCGCTGGTTGCGGCCCTGCTTCCGCTTATCGCCTTCACGGTGCGCCGGGCTCGCCACCTCACCGTCATCCCGGAGGTGCAGGCCGCATGAACGCGCGTCCCCTGGTGATTTTGGCACACGGCACCCGCGCACCCGGCGCGCGCCCGGTCCTCGAACGGGTCAGCGCGCAGGTGGCCGCCCTCCTGCCGGGAGTCGTCGTGCGCCACGGCTACGTGGAATTCCAAGCCCCAACGGCCCGTCAGGCCTTTTCGGGGCTGCACGATCCCGTCGTGGTCCCCTTCTTCCTGGGCGGGGGCTACCACGTCCTGCATGACCTGCCGGGCCTGCTCGCCGAGCACGGGTCCGGCACCGCCACCCGGCATCTGGGTCCCGAACCAGCGATCGTCAAGGTCGTGGCCGACCGGCTCCGCTGGGCGGCGGCGGGCCACGGGCATGGCACCGCCGGCCTGGACGGCGTCGTGCTGGCCGGCTCGGGCTCATTCAGGCGTCGGCCCGTGCGGGAGACCGAGCAGGCGGCGGCGCTACTGTCGCAGGAACTCGGGCTTCCCGTCCGGCCCGCGTACCTGGCCAAGACCTCTCCCGCGGCCCATGAGGCGGTGGCCTCCTGGCGGCAGGAGGGCGCGCGAACCATTGCCGTGGCTCCCTACCTGCTGGCCGAGGGCAAGTTCTCCCGCGCGCTGCACCGGAGTGAGGCCGGCTTCGTCGCCGCACCCATCGGCGCCCACCCGGCGGTCGCCCGCATAGTCGCGCGGCGCTACCGGGAGGCCGTCGGCAGTGGAGTCGGCACTGAACTCGGCAGTCGACTCGGCAGTGGAGTCGACTTTGAACTCGGGGGTGAAGCACGCGGTCCGGCTGATCGGCACGTCGTCGACTGCATCCCGAGTTAGTAGACCTGGTTGCTGAGCCGCCGACTACGCCGGAAGGCGTCGGTCCCACGAGCGCAGTCGCGATCTCAGCATCGTCGTCACTACAGTGTGGGCGCATAGGCTTATGCCACCTGGCCTCCCGGGCCATCCAGACCACGACCGAGGAGATCACACCGTGGCCGCCTCTCAGCCGCCTCGCCGACGCGAGTATGCGAACGTGCCGAAGTATCAGGAGATCTATGAGTTCCTGCGCGGCCGGATAGAGGACGGCAGCTTTCCCTTCCGTTCCTTCCTGCCCAGCGAGAATCAGTTGAGTGCAGACTTCGGCACCACCCGCCCCACGGTACGAAAGGCGATGCAGTATCTGGGCTCGCAGGGTTATGTTCAGCCCATTCACGGCAAGGGCATCCAGGTGATCTACCGGCCGCGCTCGGCCTCACTGTTCTTCCTGTCGGGCATTGAGTCCCTGGCCGAGGCCGGCCGCCGCATCGGCACGACTGTGCGCACCGTGTTGCTCTCCTCCACCGTCGAGACCGTCTCGGAGTCTGCCGCCGAGGCCTCGGGGCTGGTCGCGGGTGCGCAGGTGCTGTACCTGCGTCGGCTGCGCCTGCTGAACGACCGGCCCGCCATCATCGACCACAACCGCTTCCTGCGCTCGGTGGTGCCCGATATTCCCCGCGACGCCGCGGAGACATCCATCTATACCTACCTTGAGAACGAGCTGGGGGTGCATATCACCACCGCCTCGCGCATGGTCACTATTGAGGCTGCGGACGAGCTGGACCGTCGTCACCTGGACCTGGGCGGTCTGGACTGCGTGGGCGTCATGGAGTCCCTCGGCTTCGACGCCTCCGGGGCACCGTTCGAGTACACCCGCTCCCACCACGTGCCGGGGACCTTCGGCTTCGTCTCGGCCGCCCAGCGCCTGCCCTCCCAGCGGTGACAAGACTGAAGGACCGGCCCGGTCGGAGCAGGTGCCTGCCTGCGCTCCGACCGGGCCGGTCCAGGAGATGCGTCTCCGGAGCCCTCAGCGGGCCACCGGTTCGCGGTTGCCCAGTCGTACCTTCTCCACCGTGCGCTCGGTCTCGAAGTCAGACTCCTTGAAACCGAAGAAGTAGGTGGCCAGGAAGGATACGGCCAGGGTCACGATCGAGGCGATCCAGAAGCCGGTGAAGGATCCGTCGAGGCCCTCTGGGTTGACGAAGGACGGGAAGCCGACGAAGGCGCCGGTGAAGCCCCACATGTTGACGTCGAACAGGCCGGTGAGCAGACCGCCCACGGCGCCACCGATGGAGGCGGTGATGAACACGCGCCCGTACTTCAGGTTCAGGCCGTACATGGCGGGCTCGGTGACCCCGCACAGCGCTGAGATCGTGGCCGGGCCGGCCAGCTGCTTGATACGGGGGCTCTTGGCCTTGACCCACAGGGCGAGCGCGCCACCGCCCTGGGCGATCATCGAGGCGGAGACGATGGCGTTGAGCGGGGAGTACCCGGGGTCGGCGATCTGCTGGGAGATGATCGGGATGACCGCCCAGTGCAGTCCGAAGATGACCAGGCACTGGTAGAAGCCGCCGATGAGGAGGCCTGCTACCGGATACGAAAGGCCCAGTACCCAGCTGACGCCCTGGGCAATACCGCCGGAAATCGTCATGACGATCGGGCCGAATACCACCAGCACCAGGGTGGAGACAATGAAGATCTCCAGCAGCGGCGCGAAGATGGAGCGCACGACCGCCGGGATCCACCGCTTCAACCACGGCTCGATCTTGCTGGCCAGCCAGGCGGCCACGATGATGGGGAAGATCGAGTAGGCGTAGGCGTTGCCCTCGGGCAGGGAGACGGGGATGCCGAAGAAGTCGGAGTTGAACACCGTCCGCCCGATGCGGGCGATTACGTGGTAGTCCTCGGCAGAGGAGTCGGCCATGGAGACCACGGACGGGAAGGTCAGCACACCACCAATGATGGCCACGATGATCGGGTCCGCACCGAGCCTGCGGGCGGAGGTGAAGCCGATGATGATGGGCAGGAAGTAGAACATCGACGAGGCCATGGCGTCGATGAAGGTGTAGGTGGAGGTGCCGGTGTCAACCACGTTGAACTGGGTGAGCAGCGCCAGGATTCCCTTGAGAATGCCGGAGGCGGCCAGCACGCCGATCACGGGGATCATGGATCCCGTGATCACGCCGATCAGGGAGGAGAAGCCGTACTTGACCCAGCCGATGGGCGTGGTGGGCTTCGGGGCCGCCGGGGCCGCCTCCGCCTCGTCGGCGCCCTCGGCCAGCCGGGGCACCTGCTTGATGACGGCGTCGTACACGTCACCGACGGCGGCGCCGATGACCACCTGGTACTGGCCGCCTGCGCGGGCGACGTCGATCACGCCGTCGGCGCTGGTGACCGCGGCGTCGTCGGCCAGGGACTCGTCCTTGAGGTAGAAGCGCACCCGGGTGATGCAGTGGATGACGGAGCGGATGTTGTCGGCCCGGCCCACCCCGGCGATGATGTCGCGGGCGGTGGCGTCGAAGCCGGTCAGGCCGTCGTCGGCGGTGGCCGCGGGCAGGACGGTGCCGGCTGCCCCGGCAGTGGTCTTGAGCACGGCGGTGGCCACGCCGGCACCGGCCTGCGCCTGCCCGGCGGTGACGCGCAGCTCGGCCAGGGCCTTGGCGGAGTTGGTCACCGCCACGATGCTGGTGGTGTCCTTGCCGGCGGCCTTGATAGCCGCCAGGTCCATAGTTCCCATGGACTGGCCGGAGCGGACCTCCTGACCAACAGCGACGGTCAGGTGGAAGGGGCGCCCCTCCAGCTCGACGGTGTCCACCCCCAGGTGCAGGAGCACCTCCAGGCCGTCAGGGGTGGCGATGCCGACGGCATGGCCGGTCTCCGCCACCATCGTGATGGTTCCGGATGCCGGGGCGACTACGTCGCCGGAGGTTGGGGCCACGCCGAAGCCCTCCCCGAGGGCCCCAGAGGAGAAGACCGGGTCGGGTACGTCGGCGAGGGCGATTACTTTGCCGGATACGGGCGCTACCAGCGCCGTATCCGAGGCTGATGCTGAGGACATGTGTACAGCTCCTCTCAGAGCCTGGTCGTAGTGCGGACGATGATGGCCAGTGCCTCGTACGGGAGCAGAGTCATGACGGGGCTCAGCGGCCGGGTGGGGTAGTTCCCGATGAGTACGTCTCCGGTGAGGAACTCATCGGGAATCTCGACCGTGGTCGGATGACCACGGAAGCTGGTGAGGACGAGCAGGCGGGTGGTGCCGGCGTCGTCATGGGCGGGATCCTCGGCAGCGGGGGAGGTAGCGGGCCCGGAGGCGGGGAGCTCGCGGATGTAGGCGAACACGTCGGGGCTCTCGAGCCCCCAGGGGATGTAGTCGCCCTCTGCGATCACCGGCTCGGTCTTGCGCAGCTCCACCAGGCGGCGGTAGTAGGGCAGGATGCGCCCGCCCGCCTCCTCGGCAGCGACGTTGACCGCAGCGGCGTTGGTGGGCTGCAGCCAGGGCGTGCCGGTGGTGAAGCCGGCGCCCGTGCCGGCGTCCCACTGCATGGGGGTGCGGGCGTTGTCACGGGCCTTGGCGTGGACGATCGCGAAGGCGTCCGCCTCGCTGTGCCCGGCGGCCACCAGTTCGGCGTAGGCGCCCAGGGCCTCGACATCCACGTAGTCCTCGATGCGGGTGTAGTCGGGATCGGTCATGCCGATCTCCTCCCCCATGTAGATGTAGGGGGTGCCGCGCAGCAGGTGGATGGCGGTGGCGAGCATGGTGGCGGACTCGTAGTGGTAGTGCTCCGGGTCGCCGAAGCGGTTGATGGCCCGGGGCTGGTCATGGTTGTTCCAGAACAGGGCGTTCCAGCCGCCGCCCGCCTGGAGGCCGAGGGCCCAGTCGTTGAGGACGCGCTTGAGGGCGGGGATATCCGGCTCGGCCAGGGTCCACTTCTGGCCGTCGGCGTAGTCGACCTTGAGGTGGTGGAAGTTGAACACCATTGACAGCTCTTGCCGCGCGGGGTTGGTGTAGTCCACGCAGGCGGCGATGGAGGTGGAGGACATCTCCCCCACGGTCACGGAGTCCGGGTCCCGGCCGAAGCTGTCCCGGCTCAGCTCTTGCAGGTAGTCGTGCACCAGCGGACCGTCGGTGTAGACCAGGCGGTCATCGGTGCCGGCGGGGGCGTCCGCCAGGGGCTCGGTCTTGCCGATCAGGTTGATCACGTCGAACCGGAAGGCCCGCACGCCGTGGGCGCGCCAGAAGTTGATGACCTCCGCCGCCCGGGCGCGCACCTCGGGGTTGTGCCAGTCCAGGTCGGCCTGGCCGGGGTCGAACAGGTGCAGGTAGTACTCCCCGCCCAGCGGGCGGCCGGAGTCGTCCACGGGGCCGAAGGGCGCCCACGCGGGACCGCCGAACTTGGAGACCCAGTTGGTGGGCAGGACCGGCTCTCCCGCGGGCCCCTCGCCGCGGGCGGGGCGGAGGTAGAAGTAGTCGCGGTAGCGCTGCTCGCCGGCCAGGGCCCGCTGAAACCACTCGTGCTCGGTGGACACGTGGTTGAGCACCATGTCCAGCATGGGGCTGATGCCGTGCTCGGCCAGGGCGGCGACGAGCTCGTCGAAGTCCTCCATCGTGCCCATGGCGGGGTCTACCGCGCAGTAGTCGGCCACGTCGTAGCCGTTATCCCGGCCCGGCGAGGGGTAGAAGGGGTTGAGCCAGACGTAGTCCACGCCCAGGGAGGCGATGTAGGGGACCTTCTCGATGATGCCGCGCAGGTCGCCGACACCGTTGCCGGTAGTGTCCTTGAAGGACTTCGGATAGACCTGGTAGACGACGGCGTCGCGAAAGCTCATTTGGCGCTCCGAGGTGACTCACGCTGCCGCACCCGCGCGGCAACTTGTATACACAAGTAGACACTCTGAGTGCGGGTGTGGCAAGCCACCACACGCAGGTGTGACGCACACCGCCTTGCCGTCCATCCGTATCAATATGCGAGAGGCGCCGCCTCACCGTGAATGCGTCGCACCGTACCGCTGTCACGGAATGCACCACTTTTGCGGTTGCAACCGCTACCCTGAGACATAGAACCGCGCAATCATGCGAATCTTGCGCAGACTCCAAGACCGTCGCGAGTGAAAGTGGTGCAATCCGTGCCACGGCCCGCTGGCAGCGCGACTCGCCAAGCCACAACCGGCGAAGAGCGAACCGGCGAAGAGCGGTCGAGCCGCGGCCACGTAGGCCTGAGTCAGGCCGAGGTGCCCTCCTGCAGCACGCCGGCGCTGCCGCCATCCTCGGAGGTGGTGCCGTCGCCGCCGCTGCCGTCGCGGTCAGGAGTCGTCCGGCCGGCACCGCCGGCACCGCCTTCCGTCTGCCCTGAGTCGCCGTAGGGCGGCTGTCCCCCGTCCGGCATACCTCCGCCCCGGCCTGGCGCCTGCCCGCCCGGACCGCCCGACCCCGGCGCAAACTCACCCTGTTCAACGTCGGCCGGAGCAGTACCGGAAAGCAGCTCGTTGACGCCCCAGCCAGCACCGAAGGAGGCCGCCATGAGGGCGATCACAGCAGCTGCGGCGAGCCAGCCACGCCGGTACCAGGGGCGTCCCCGCCTATCCCCGGTGCCGGCGCCAGGCGTGGATACCGGCGAAGCGCCGGCCGGCACCGCAGCCTGAGGCTCGGGGTCATCCGCCGGCGGAGTGCTCTGGCCGCCGACCTCGGGCGATGCACAGCGGTCTGTCAGTCCGGCATCTGCACCCACCGGTGCCAAGGCGGAACCGGCGCGCGCGGCGGGGGCGTCCTCGGCCGGAATACGGGCAGTGACATCGAAGTCGTCGGGCCTCGGCTCGGTCATGTAAGTAGTCCTCTGCGCTCTCGTGTGCTCTCGGCATGTTGTCGCCTACCCCGTGGTGTCAGGGCGAGGCTGAAGCTACGGCCACCACCTGGAAGGCCCACGTGCCGGCACTGTGGCCGGGCTGTGTCTCGCAGTTCAGGCGCGTGCGCCGGGCATCACCCGGCGCCACCAGCCACCGAGCATCATGGGCCGGCGTGCGCGACGGCCCGGGCGGCCGTCCGGGCCGCCAGTTCCAGGGCCACCGCCGGCTCGAGTCCATCCGCGAGCGCGGCCATGACGCCGGCTGTGTGAGCGTCACCGGCGCCGTCTGTGTCCACCACCTGCACAGGCACGGCAGCGGCGTGCACGGGCGGACCGCCGTTGGCGGGCAGCCAGGTCGCACCTGCGGCTCCCCGCCGCAGCACCACGTCACAGCGGTGCTGGAGCGCCCACTCGGCCAGGGGACTGTCCGGCCCAGCCGCGCTCCCCTCCCGGTGCCACGAGTGGAGTTCGGCGTCCATCAGGGCCGCCGCCTCCCGGCCGTTGAGGGTCAGCAGGTCACAACGATCCCTGAGTGCCCGCCAGGCGGGCAGGCGCACCAGCTCGGCGCAGCGGGCGCCGGGATCTAGCACCAGGAGGGCATCGGAGCGCAGCCCGGATGCCCAGTCTGCCAGGTGCCCGCCGGGAGCCAGCAGCTGGAAGCCGGAGGCGTACACGACGGCACCCGCGGGTACGTCCAGGGTGGCCACACGCGTTCTCGACCAGTCGGTCTCGCACCCCGGAGCGGTCAGGAACGTACGCTCGCCGTCCGGGGTGATCAGGGTGAGGCAGGTGCCGTTGTCCCGCGCGTGGGCCGGGAGAACGCTGCGAAGCCCAAGGGCGGACAGCAGCTCCGCGACGCGGGCGGCCGCCGGCCCGGTACCGACGGTGAGCGCCGGGATCGGGGAGCGGCCCAGCCCCACCAGGTTGCGCAACACGTTCATGGCGGAGCCGCCCACGGTGGAGGCGACCGGCTGCACCCACATATGCCCGCCGCGCCGCGGTAGATCAGGAACCGCGCAAACCTCCTCCGCCAGGGCGGCGCCGACCACGAACAGTGCCCGCCTCCGGGTAACGCCGTCTGCGGATGCAGCCGGACCGGACGAGTCCTTCGAGGGCGCAGACGAGGTGGTGGGCACGCCGCGAGACTACCCTGGGGGCATGACGGTCTACGGCTTCATCGGTGCGGGCAACATGGCGGGCGCGATCGTGCGGGGAACCATCGCGGCGGGAACTCCCACCACCGACCTGCTACTGACTAGCGCCCACGATTCCGCCGCCCACCTGGCCCAGGCCACCGGGGCGCGGCATGTGAAGGCGGCCGCAGACCTGGTGGCGGCCAGTGACGTGGTGGTGCTCGCCGTCAAACCACACATGGTGCCGGCCGTGCTCGCCCCCCTGTCCGATGCGCTGGCGCAGCACCGTCCCCTGGTGCTCTCGATCGCCGCGGGGCTCACCACCGAGCGCCTGGCGGAGATGCTGCCGCCGGGCGCCCGAGTGGTTCGGGCCATGCCGAATATGGCGGCCGCCGTACGCCAGTCCATGACGGCCCTGGCTGCGGGCACGGCAGCCACCGACACTGACCTGGAGACGGCTCGCTCCCTGCTGGCGAGTGTGGGCCGCACCCTGCTGCTGGCCGAGCGCGACTTCTCGGCATTCACCGCCCTGGCGGGCTCCTCCCCCGCCTTCGTGTTCCAGTTCATCGATGCCCTGGCACGCGGCGGCGTGGCGGCCGGCCTGCCCAAGGCGCAGGCCGTGGAGATCGTCACGCAGGCGGTGCTGGGCTCGGCGCTGACCATACAGGCGGAGGCCGCGAAGACAGCCCGTTCCGGCGGCGAGCGCGGCCGTAGCCCCGCGGACCTGATTGACGCCGTTTCCTCCCCCGGCGGGACGACGGTGGCCGGCCTGGTGGCGCTCGAACGGGCCGGATTCTCCGCCGCCGTGGTCGACGGCGTGGAGGCGACCATCGCCCGGGACCAGGCGCTGGGCGCTTAATCTCTCACAGATGCGCCGTGCGCGCACCCCACATAACGGCTAGGCTTATCGCGTACCTGTTCCTGACCGTTACCTTCTGCTGCACCTGTTCCTGACCACCCAGCGCTCGGGATTCCTCCTGAGACGCCTCCTGACACCTGACCGCTGCTGACCAGTTTCCTGAGAACTACTTCCTGAGCAGCCTCCCCGCGCGCCACGCCCGGTGAAGCCGCTGAAAGGGGAAAACCATGGCAAACCAGGCGACCCTGAACACCTGGAGTCATCCCAAGACCTTTTACGCCCGCCACGGCAAGCGCGCGCTCGACGTAACCGCGGCCCTGGCCGTCATGCCGCTCCTAGGGGTGCTGACGGTGGGCGTGGGCGCCGCCATCAAGCTCGACGACGGCGGCCCCGTCTTCTACCGGCAGGAGCGCTGGGGGCGGCAGGGACGCCCATTCCGGATCTTCAAGTTCCGCTCCATGTCCGTAGGTGCCCCGGACATCCGCAATGCCGACTCCTCGTCGGTCGCCTCCCGCAACGACGCACGGGTCACCCGGGTAGGCCGCTTCCTGCGCAGCACCTCGATCGACGAGGTCCCCCAGTTCCTGAACGTCCTGAACGGCACCATGAGCCTGATCGGGCCGCGCCCCAACCTGGCCACCAAGCCCCTGGACCAAATGGGAGACGACGAGCGGCGGCGCCTGACGGTGCGCCCCGGCATCACCGGGTACAACCAGGCCTTCTACCGCAACTCCACGACTCTGCCCGAGCGCTACGCGGCCGACTGCTACTACGTGGATCACCTGTCCCTCGGCCTGGACGTGCGCATCGTGCTCAAGACCATTCAGACCGTGCTGACGGGTAAGTCGGTGTACTCAGACGCCAAGGGCGGCTCCGGGACCAGGCAAGCCGAGCAGCCCCAACCCGAGCGGACACCTGCTCCCGCCTCACGTTGAACCGCCCAGCTTCCCGGCCCCTATAACCAGCCACTGACAGGAGACTCCAGTCCATGCCCTCCCCTGAGCCCCTCTCCGCCCCCGCGCCGCAGGCAGACGCCGCCGGCACCACCAACTCCCGGGATGCCCGCCCACCGGTGCTGATTCTGGGCGGGTCCCCGCTCCAAGTACCCATGATCCGCAAAGCCCGCAGCCTGGGCATGCGCACGCTGGTCGTCGACGCCAACCCGAACGTTCCCGGCGCCGCCCTCGCCGACGAGTTCGCCGCCGTTTCCACCACCGACGTCGAGGGGCTGCTGGCCCTGACGCGTGAGCGTGAGCTGGCGGGCGTCACCTCCGTGGGCACGGACCGGCCGGTGCGGGCGATCGCCGCCGTCGCCCAGGCCCACGGACTGCCCGCGGTCTCACCGGAGACGGCGGCCGCCTGCACTGACAAGGCCCTCATGCTGCAGGCCGTCGCGCGGGCCGGCGTGTCCCACCCGCGCTTCGCCTTGGCCACCAACCTCGATGAGCTGCGTGCAGCCGTGGCCCACGTGGGCCTGCCCTGCATCGTCAAGCCCCTGGACTCCTCCGGCTCCCGCGGCGTGGTACAGGTCAATGACGAGGCCGATCTGCCCGGTGCGCTCGAGTACGCCCTGGCACCCTCCAAGGAACCGGCCGTGATCGTCGAAGAACTGCTGGTGGGCCGGGAGATCAGCTGCGAGGTACTGTGCGTAGACGGCGATTACCACGTGCTGGCCACCACGGACAAGGACACCACCGGCAGCCCGCACTTCATTGAGACTGGGCACACCCAGCCCGCGGACCTGGACGCCGATACCCTCGCCGCGGCGCACTCCCTGGTGGCCCAGTGCCTGGCCGCCGTCGACATGCACTTCGGACCCGCCCACGTGGAGATGATGCTGACCGATTCCGGGCCGGTGCTCATCGAGTTCGGCTCACGGATGGCCGGGGACTTCGTCTCCTCCCACCTGGTGCCCGGATCCACTGGCATCGACTTCATTGGCCTGGTGCTGCGGCAGGCCTGCGGTGAGAGCATCGAGGTGCCGGCCAGTTCCGGACGCGCTGCCGCTATTCGCTTCCTGACCGCCCCCGAGGGCGTGCTGCGTGCCTTCTCCGGCGTTCAAGCCGCGCGCACCGTGCCGGGAGTGGAAGCCGTCATTACCCTGGCCGAGCCAGGCGAGCAGATTACCCCGCTGCACTCGAGCACGGATCGCCTGGGCGTGGTCGTCGCCTCCGGCCCCGACCGCGCCACCGCCGTCGCCGCCTGTGAGCAGGCGCGCGACCTGATCCGTATCGAGGTCGATCCTGCGGCGCCGTCCGCCGTGTCCGCCGCACCGCCGGAGGAGGGCCAGCTGCCGGCCCGCGGGCGGCGCGTACTGATCATCGGGGCCGGGCGCGGCCAGCTCGGGCTGATCCGTGCTGTTAAGCGCCTGGGCGCTACCGCCGTCGTCGCCAGCCTTACCGCCGGCCCGCCGCCCGGCCTGAAGGAGGCCGACGAGGCCATTGATGTGGATCTGCTGGACCCGGACGCGGTTGCCCGCGAGGCCCGCATGGCCGGCGTCGACGCCGTCGCCACCAGCTGCCTGGACACCGGCCTGGAGGCGCTGGGAGCGGTGGTGGACGAGCTGGGGCTGCGCGGGCTCAGCCGCGCGGCCGCCCGCCTGTGTATGGACAAGCTAGCCATGAAGCGCCGCCTGGCGGAGCGAGGCGTGCCCACCGCCCCCTTCAGGGAGGTATCAGCGCCGGAGGAGCTCGCCGCCGCGCTGGACGCCGTCGGGCTGCCTGCGATGGTCAAGGCCGCAGACCTGCAGGGCTCCGCCGGCGTATTCAAGGTCGGCTCCGCCGCCCAGGCACGCGCAGCCTTCGACCGTGCCCAGTCCCTCAGCCGGCACGGCACGGTGATCGTGGAACGCTTCCTGGACGGCCGCGAGTTCGGTGCGCAGGCGCTCGTCCACAATGGTGAGGTCCTGCATGTAACCGTTCACGGCGACGACCTGGCCGACGGCGGCCTGCCGATCCCCATCGGCCACCACGTGCCGCTCGACGACTCCGAGCTGGCCGCCCAGGCGCGCACCGTCACCGCTGCGGCGATCAGCGCGCTCGGGCTGGAGGACTGCGCCGTCAACATTGACCTGATGGCGTGCGACGGCCAGGTCTACGTCATTGAGCTGACGGGTCGGGCGGGTGCCAACGGCCTGCCAGAGCTGATGAGCGCCGTGCACGGGCTGGACTACTACGAGCTGGTCGCCCGGGAGGCCCTGGACCTGGCCGTGCCGGAGGCCTGGGCCCGGTGCGAGCCCTGGCCCGGCGCCGCCCTGGCACTGATGCTCACCGATCCCGACGCCCACGGCACGGTCACTGCGGTGTCCGTACCCGGAGACCTGCCCGACTGGGTCCAGGACCTATCCCTTTTCCGCGGCCCCGGTGACCACCTCAACGGCTTCACCTCCTCCAACGACTGCCTGGGCCAGGTGGTGGTGCGCGGCCAGGACCTGCCGCAGTGCCAGCAGCGGGCGGCCGCCCTGGCCGCCCAGGTGTCCTTCAATCTGCAGGAGGCGTGATGAAGCGGCTAGTCATCCTCGCCAATGCCTTCCCCTTCGGGAACTGGGAGCCCTTCCTGACCACCGAGCTGGAGTACGTAACGGGTTTCGATCGCGTGGACATCATGTCCTTGTCAGTGCGCGCGGACCAGCGGGCCACGGTGCGGCCGCTGCCGGAGGGTATGCACGCGCACCCGATTCCCTTCCGCTCCCGCCTGTTCTACCTGCTGGGCTCCCTGCGGGTACTGGGCGATGCCAACCTGTACCGGGAGCTGGCTGACCTGGCCCGCCGACGGCGGCTGGCGCCCGCCCAGGTGGTGACCCTGTTCATATTCCTGAGCCGGGCCCGCCACGAGGCCGGCCAGATCGACCGGATCCTGGATTCGGTGGGTGCGGCCGCGGACGATGAGGTGGTCTTCTACTCCTACCGCTTCGCCTACCAGCCCTATATGGCTGCCAGGCTGCGCCGTCGCTTCCGCCGCTCCGTCTCCGTGGCTCGCGCTCACCGTGCTGACCTGTACGAGGAGCACTCCCCGCGCGGCTACCTGCCCCTGCGCGAGCAGACCGTGGCAGGCCTGGACCGTATCTACCTGGTTGCCGATCACGGTCTGCGCTACCTTCTGGGACGGCACCCCCAGGCGGCGGGCAAGGCGGTTGTCTCCCGCCTGGGAACCACTGATCACGGGGTCCCCGCTGCCGTGCCGAGGCGCGCGGACGGGCTGCGGATCGTCTCCTGCTCCACGATCGTGCCCGTCAAGCGTCTGGACCTGCTCGTCGACGCGCTGGCGGGCAGCTCCCGGCCGATCCAATGGGATCACTTCGGCGAGGGTGAGCTCCGTGAGCAGATCGAGGCGCGTGCCGCCCAGAAACTGGGGGACAATGTGACGCTCACGTGGCGGGGCTTTGTGCGCAACGCCGACCTGGTCGAGGAATACGTGCGCGCCCCGCGCCACCTGCTCGTCAATGTCTCCGCCTCCGAGGGCGTGCCCGTGTCCATCATGGAGGCGCTGTCCGCGGGTATACCGGTGGTCGCCACCGACGTAGGCGGCACCGGCGAGTTGGTACGCACCGGGGTCAACGGCATCCTGCTGCCCGCAGATCCGACGCCGGAGCAGGTGCGCAGCGCCGTTGAGGAGATCGCGGGCCTGGACGAGGACGCCTACGCCGAGCTGCGCACCGGCGCCCGGCGGACCTGGGAGGAACGCTGCGACGCGGGCACCCTGTACACCGCTTTCGCGAACGAGCTGGCGGGCCTGCTCGGAGCCGCGCCTGCCGGCCCCGTGAAACCGCGCGGCCTCGGCCAGGGGCGGGCATGAGCACGCAGATGAGGGCGGCGAACGGTGCCGTGGCGGCTGCGGACGCAGCGGCCGGTGGCGGCAGTATGCCTGCCGGCACCGCAGGCGGGGGACGACGGCGGTCTAGGCGCCGCGCCGTCCCTGCCCGGCGGCGGCCCGGGATCGTGGTGGTCGGGGCGCTCAGCAACCTGGTGGTAGTGGCCCTGGCGCTGTCGACGCAGGCCTCCGTGGCCTGGACGCTGATCCTGCTGCTGTGGCTGAATGCGTTCCTGTTCGCCGCCGCCAGGATGGCCAGTCGCACCATCTTGGCGGCCTTCCTGGTCTCCTTCTTCCTGCTGCTGCTGGGACGCGAGATCACGATCGACTTCTTCCGGTATGAGACCACCCAGGCGCCGCCGGGGCAGACCGAGCACCTGCAACTGTGCCTGGCACTGAGCCTGCTGGGCATCATGCTGGGTGCCACGGCCACGGAGGCATGGCGCGGGAGCGCACGACATCTGCTCCGGAGTGGCGAGTCTGCACCCGGCCCCGATGCGCCCACAGATTCCGTTGGCGGCGGCCGCGCTTACCGGCACGGTCCAGACCGCGCCGTCGGCGGCGGCCGCGCAGGCGCGGCCCTGGACGCCCGCGGAGCCACGGTGCTGGCTGACCCGTCGATTGTGCGTTTCCTGTTCTGGGCCACGCTCGTGCTGTCGCTGATCTCAGTGGGGCTGCGGGCCCGCTATGTGCTGGCCAACGGCTACCTGTCCTACTACACCGAGTTCTCCGATCTGGAGGACGCCTCCGGATCCATGTATGGACTGCGCCGCATTGAGGTGATGCTGCCCCTGATGCTGGCGATTCACCTGGGGGTGTTCCCGCCGCGACGCGAAGTGACGGCTGCAGTTACCGGCTGGGCGGCTTACCTGTTCCTCAGCCTGCTGACCGGCCAGCGCGGCACATTTGTCGGCGGCCTGGTTATCATCCTCGCCTACTGGATAGTGCGCGCACGCCAAGATCCGTCGGGCACCTGGCGCATAGGCGCGATCGGCCGGATCGCCGGCGCCGTCGCGGTGCCGCTGGTCGCAGTCGTGCTGACCGCCGTGGAGTCGGCGCGGGGTGTGGGCGCGGTCGCCTCTGATACCGCGGGCCGCAACCCGGTTCTGCAGCTCTTGTACGGCCAGGGGGTGAGCTCTACGGTGGTGCGCAACGCGTACACCTACGCGGATTTCATTCCCAGGGACTGGTACACGGGAGAATTCCTGCACTCCGGGCTGCCCGCCCGGCTGCTGGGGTACCAGGTCTACCACGGCAACACCGTGGAGCACGCTCTGAACGGCGGGTCCTTCACTCATGCCTTCGCCTACACGCTGCTGGGACCGCAGTACCTGACCGGCCGGGGCACCGGCAGCTCTTTCATCGCCGAGCTGTTCTACGACTACGGCTACGCGGGCGTGCTGCTGGGCGGCGCCGTGTACGGAGCGGTATGTATCTGGGCGTGCAACCTGATCAAGGGACAGCCGCTGCGTAACGGATTGAAGCTCATGATCGTGCCGACCCTGTTGTGGGCACCCCGGGGCAGCGCGACCGGATTCCTGGCCAGCTGGCTAACGCCCAGCGTAGTGGTGGCGCTTGGAGCGGTGACGACGTTGTCCCTGGCCGCCGCACTCCTACGCGAGACCGAGTTAGCGGCCCGCCGGGGCCGGCAGGGGCCGACTGCGGTCGGCGAGCCTTCTTCCCTGCGAGCGGCACCAAGCGGCAGGTAGGCGCATCCCGGGGTGCACCGCGACCCGCGCCAGGCACCGCCGCCTCCACTCCCGCAAATCCGGAAGGGCCCATTTTCACCATGACGATAGGCTTTCCTTGCCCCATGTGCGGCGAGGAACGCCTTCATCCTCATCGGCCCGAGAACGACCCCCACGCGGCGAATACGACCTCGCCAGCTCGAGAACGTCCTCATCAGCCCCAAAACGACCCCCTGCGCCCGGCCGAGTACGACCTCACCAACCCGAGAACGTCCCCCACGCGGCGAATACGACCTCACACGCCCGAGAACGTCCCCAGTGCGGCGAAAACGTCCTCGTGGGCCCGAAACCCTCCACGATGTGGAGGGTGTGGGGCGAATGAGGTCGTATTCGGTCGGCGGCGGGTGGTCGAATACGACCTCGCACGCCCGAGAACGACCTCGTCATCCCCGAAACGACCCCCGAGCACGATCGCCACAACCCAAAACCTTAAGACCCGCCAACGCGCAGGCACCCCCGCAACGATCAACGTACCGACGTCCCAGAAGAACCCACGAGCCCCAACCGCCCCGCAAACCACAGGACTCAACAACCCCGGAAGCAGGAAGACAACACAGTCCCGGCAGTACTCGCTAACCAGCGACGTGCCTACCGCGACGCCGCGAACCCGAACCCGGCAGGGCATCGCGGTGCACGTATCCGTACAGCCCCAGGGTGGCGTATACCGCCAGCAGCCCCACAGGCGTACCGCCAGTCGCCACCACCGCCAGGAATACCGCGCACACCAGCAGCTCGGTAAGGGTGTCGGCGAGGATTGGCACCCGGATCAGGCGGTTGATCAGCACCTCCGAGGCGATCGAGCGGACCGCCGATACCACAGCGATCAAGAACACGGCAGCCGTGACTGAGCCCCACAGGTAGACCGTCCACCACGTGCCGATCACGGCCAGGCCCAGGCAAACGACGTTGATCAGCGCCATCAGCCGCTCCCGGCGCATGACCTTGAGGAACACCACCGACAGTCCCCGGCTCTTGGTCTCGTACACGCTCAGCGGGAACAGCAGCGCCAGGAAGAAAATCGCCTGCGAATAGTTGGGCAGCCATTGGCGCAGCACCCAGGCCAGCGGGAAGTACAGGCCGAGCATGAGCACCAGCGGCGTGACGAACCGCGAGCGCAGAGCCGCATAAGCACCCGCGTAGTGGGCGCGGTCAAGGTTGCTCAGTTGCGGGTACACGGAGATGGAGACCGAGTTGACCAGCACCATGAACATGGTGGTGAACTGGAAGGCCAGGGACACCTGCGCGAACATCTCGATGCCCCAGTGGTCCTCCACCGCCCAGCGCACCACGAAGGTGATCAGCGCCGCCGCCAGGTTGGACACCAGCACGAACATGCCTGCCCCGCAGTCCGCCAGGAACTCCCGCGTGGCCTGCCAGCTCAGGTCGGGCCGCGTCAGGAACACCCCGCGTGCGATCAGCACCGCGATCACCAGTCCCATGGCCTTACCCAGTGCGTCGAAGACGATGAACACGATCACCTCGCGCACACCTACCAGCAGCGCACCGCCGACGCCGATGAAAGTCACCAGCCGCTCCACTACCGTCCCGAGTGCGAATGCGCGCGCCCTGCCGGCGATCTGCAAGATCACGGTCACCAGAGTGCGCGGCACGTAGAACAGGGCGCCCAGACCGGCCAGCAACAGGATCACGGCCCGCTGCTGCTCCGGAGCGGAGGCCCACACCCAAGCCGCCAGGCCGATGCAGGCCGCCAGGTCCATCAGGAAGAGCCTGATCAGGCCCGCAGACAGGCGCGGGCCGGGCATGTCCGCCCACCGCCTGCCGCCGAGCCGCAGGTAGACGCCGTCGGTGTAGCCGAAGGTCACGTAGCCGAAGTACATGACATACAGCTGGTAGAGCTGCCACAGTCCGTAATCGGCCACGGAGATGATGCGCGGCAGCACCAGGGTCAGCAGTGCCGCGGAGAGCATGTACAGGACGTTCCCGACCAGCACCCAGGGCAGGCCCCGAGTCAGGTTACGTCCGGCCGGAGAGGCGGTAGACACAGAGATTCTCCTCACGTGTCATCGCTGCAGGGCGCAGACGGGTTCAGGGCGCCAGTCTGCGATGACCTGGCTCCATGCTGACCTGTGCGAGCCGTGTCCGTCAAACGATTGGTGTTTGACCCCCGCCGCTTTTACGTCTTAAATGTTATCGGCCCTCGTTCCGCTTCCCTGACGTCGACGCTGTGCCGGAATCGCCTTAGCTCCGCGGGTTCGACGTTGCCGCAGTCGCGAGGGTGCCGCCCTGAGCCCTGGGTCGGTCTCCAGCCGAGAGGTACGTGACCATTCATGCGACCGAACACATCATCCCCTGAACGCCAACCTCTGTTCCTGCCCATCATCGACACGCTTTTCTGGCTGCTCGCCGCGTTCGTGGCTTGCCGGCTGCACGGTGACGCCTTCGCCTCACCCGCCGCGCTAAGCCTGCTGGCCCTCTCCGCGCTCGCCGGCGCGGTCAGCCTGTGCCTGGGCTACTTGTGGTTGCTTACGTATCGACGCCGTTACCCCGCCGGTTCCTTCGAAGAGGCCACGGCCGTAGCGGCACAGTTCGGCGTATCCGCCCTGGTCATGCTGGTGGTGGCCGCCGGCTGGGCCGCAGCCACCGCCACTCCCCTGCGCACGCTCACGCTGGCCGCGACCTTCGCCCTGGCGCTGCTGGCGGCTCTCACGGTGCGCTTCGCCATGCGGCTGATGACGACGTACCAGGCTTCCCAGTACTACCAGCGCGTCGCCCGCGACCAGGCGCCGATCGTCGTCGTCGGCGCGGGCCGAGTCGGTGAGCAGATCATCCACCTGACCAAGTTCGACGCCGCCTCCCCCTTCACCCCCGTGGGCCTGGTCGACGACGATCCCACCAAGCGCAACCTGCGGATCCTGGGCGTCCCGGTGCGCGGAACCGTTGACGACCTCATCAGCGTCTGCGCGGACCTGTCAGCCGCGACCGTGGTGATCGCTGTGGCGGACTTCCCCGCCGACCGGCTCAAGCAGGTAACCACGAGCTGCGCTGAGCACGGCATCCGCGTGATGACGATCGTGCCGGTGCGTCAGCTGACCAACCGCACCCTGCAGATTTCTGACATCCGGGAGATCGACCTGGCCGAGGTGCTCGGCCGCCGTGAGATCCACACCGATGTCTCCCAGATCGCCGGCTACCTCTCCGGTCGCACCGTGCTGGTTACCGGCGCCGGCGGCTCCATCGGTTCCGAGATCGCCCGGCAGATTCACCGCTTCGGCCCCAAGGAGCTGCTGCTGCTGGACCGGGACGAGTCGGCGCTGCACTCGGTGCAGCTGGACATCTACGGCAAGGGTCTGCTCGACACCCGTGACATGGTCCTGTGCGATATCCGCGACCGGGACGCGCTCGAGGCGGTCTTCGCCGAGCACCGCCCGCAGGTCGTCTTCCACGCCGCGGCCCTCAAGCACCTGCCGATGCTGGAGATGTACCCGGAGGAGGGCTGGAAGACCAACGTGCTGGGATCGCGTAACGTCATCGAGCTGTCCCTGAAGTATGACGTGCAGACGCTGGTCAACATCTCCACCGACAAGGCGGCCGACCCCACTTCGGTGCTGGGCCGCACCAAGCTCCTCGCCGAGCGCATGACCACCGCTACCGCGCTGGAGTGCGGCAGGCGCTTCGTGTCGGTGCGCTTCGGCAACGTGCTCGGGTCGCGCGGCTCAATGCTGTGGACCTTTAAGCGCCAGATCGAGGAGGGCGGTCCGATCACCGTCACCCACCCGGATGTGGAGCGGTTCTTCATGACGATCCCGGAGGCCTGCCAGCTGGTGCTGCAGGCGGGATCATTCGGGCGCCCCGGCGACACGATGGTGCTGGACATGGGTGAGCCGGTCAAGATCGTCGACGTCGCCCAGCGGCTGATCGCCCAGTCCGGTAAGGATGTCCAGATCGAGTTCACCGGGCTCCGCCCGGGCGAGAAGCTCTCCGAGGACCTGGTGGCCCACTCCGAGCACGGCGAGCGCCCCTTCCACCCGCTCGTCAGTCATGTGCGTGTGCAGCAGGAGGCGACGCAGGCGGTAGAGGAGATGCACGCCTGGGCGGTGGGAGAGGACCCACTGGCTGAAGCGCCACAGGCGGCGTCCCAAGGCTCTGCCGCGGCCGGCCTACGCGTCCCCGACTCCGCGGAGGCGCTGCGATGATTCCCTTCTCCCCGCCCACGCTGACTGACGATGACATCAACGCCGTGGTTGAGGTGCTGCGCTCGGGCTGGATCACCTCCGGGCCCGTGGGCCGCCGCTTCGAGGAGCGACTGGCCCAGCTCAGCGGCACCGACGGCGCGGTGGCGCTCAGCTCCGCCACCGCCGCACTGGAGCTGGCGCTGCGCGCGGCGGGCGCCGGCCCGGGCGATGAGGTGGTTGTCCCCGCCTACACCTACACGGCGTCCGCATCCGTGATCGCTCACGTAGGCGCGCAGATCGTCATGGTCGACTCCGAGCCCGGCTCACCGTTCCCCAGCGTGGAGCGCATCGCCGCTGCGGTCACGCCACGCACCCGGGCCGTGATCACGGTCGACCTGGCTGGAATCCCCTTCGACTCCCGCCCGCTGGCCGCGCTGCTGGCCGGCAGGGGGCGCATCGACACCGGATTGGGTGCCGCCCTGGGGCGCCCGGTGATCATCTCCGACTCGGCGCACTCACTGGGCGCCAGCCTGGACTCCCTTCCCGTCGGCTCGCTGGCGGACCTGACCGCGTTCTCCTTCCACGCGGTCAAGAACCTCACGACGGCGGAGGGCGGAGCACTTACCTGGCGCCGCGACCTGCCCACTGACCGGGAGGCGCTGGAGCGCTGGGTGCGCACCTACTCGCTGCACGGCCAGACGAAGGATGCCCTGGCCAAGTCGCGGGGCGCCTCCTGGGAGTACGACGTGATCGCCCCCGCCTACAAGTGCAATCTCCCGGACACGCTGGCGGCGCTGGGACTGTCCCAGCTGGACCGCTACGCCCAGACCCTGGAGCGCCGGCGTGAGCTGCTCGCGCTCTACGCCGAGGGGCTGGCGGGCACCGGTGTGACACTGCTGGACCACGCCGGGGACGGCGCGGTCTCCAGCGCTCACCTGGCGATCGCCGCGCTGCCGGTGGCCGGGGTGGAACAGCGCAACCGGGTCATCTCGGACCTGTACGAGGCGGGCGTGTCCGCCAACGTCCACTACAAGCCGCTGCCGCTGCTGACGGCCTACCGCGACCTGGGCTTCGATGTGGCGGACTTCCCCAACGCCTTCGCCTTCTACTCCACGGAGCTGACACTGCCGCTGCACCTGGCGCTCAGCAACGCGGATGCGGCGCAGGTGTGCGCGGCCCTCGCCTCCGCGCTGCAGTCCCCTGCGGCGCGCAACTCGGTCTCGGCCGCCTGAGGCCCCACCGCAGCTGAACCATCGACGATCGCAAAGGATCTGAAAGCAATGCAGGAACTGCTGACCCTCGTGCGCCGAGGCCTGGCCTGGATTATCGCCCTGGCGGTGGTCGGCGGGGTTGCGGGGGGCGTGCTGGCGGCCACCACCGACCCCACCTACACCGCCACCTCGATGGCCTACGTGCAGGTGCAGGTAGACCCCGAGGAGGGCATGAGTGGCTACTCCTACGCCGCCACCGTCGCCGACTCCGCCACCGATGGCTTCCTGCCGGTGATCACCTCACCCGCCGTGGCCCAGGAGGTTATTGAGGAGCTCGGGCTGACCCAGACGCCGACGGAGGTGGCCGCCTGGATCTCGGCGACGCGGGTCACCCAGTCCCCGGCCATCGAGATCCAGGTGTCCGCACCCTCCTCGGAGGTCGCCATCGCCGTGGCCGACGCCGTCGTCGCGCACGCCTCCAACGATCTGGGAGCGCTGGAGGGTGAAGACTACCCGGTGAGCCTGGCCCTGCTCAGCCCGGCCCAGGACGGGGCGGTGACGCAGGCCCCCTCGACCTTCCGCTATGCGGCGGCCGGGGTTGTTGGGGGTGCCGTCATCGGCATCATCGTGGCCTTCATGCTCGCCACCGCGCGTCCCGCGAGGTCCCGGGAAGCGCAGCCGTCCGCTCGTGGCGGCCGCGTGGTCCCCCCGGCCCCCGCGCCTGGTCCCGACGACGAAGTCCGGTAGCGCCCCCGATCCGCCGGGATATCCGCCGGGGCTCAGCGCGCAGCCGCGAGGGCCTGGTCACCGCCCGCGCCGTCTGCCGGGCCCTCGGCGCGCTCGGCCAGGGCCAGCCACGCGGCCGCCAGGAGCGCCCCGTCGGAGCCGCTCAGCTCCACCACGTCCAGCCGCGCGTGAGCCAGCTCCTCCGCGTCCAGGGTGGCACTGCCGGGCGCTCCGCCAGGCGGTCTTCGGCCCGCGCCGAATGTGCACAAAATGACGTGGGGCCCGGCGCTGGCAGCGGCGTGGAGCTGCGCTGTCAGCGCCTGCGGGGAGCGCGCGCCGTCGTCTACCACCAGCACGGTGTCCGCCCACCGCGGCTCCGCGTGCCGGCCGGCGGCGGGAGTGGCCGATGCGGCCTGGGCGGGGCGGCCGCCGGAGGGCCTTCCGTGGGAGCCCTCATGGTCGCCCGCTGTCATCCGCACCCGCGGGTCCACGCCCAGGCGCCTGAGGATCGCGACCGCGTCCATCACGGTACCGCGGACCCGCTCGGAGGCCAGCTCGCCGCCGTGCCATAACACGTTGAAGGTGCCCCCAGTCGCTGTCCCCGCGCCCGGCATACGGCGGCTGCTCATTTTCTTCCCAATACCCATCCGGCTAGTGCTGTGCCATCTTCCGCTGGCTCGGCGGTTGCCCGCGCGATCCGGTGGATCATGCTGCCATCGGACGGCGGCGTGATTCGGCGCGGGCAGTTCCTGTCGCCGTGATGACGTGGTGTTGAGTCCTGCTCGCAATGTGCTTGCGGCGTCGCTGTGTTGCCGGTTGCCCACCTCACACGCGCACGGGCGACGCCGGCAGGAGCAGGCCCGACCGGCCGTGACAGAATCGGGGCCATGTCTGATTCCGCCGCCCCGTCCGCTGCGTCCACGCCCGCCGTCCCGGCCCGGAACCGCCTCCTGCCCTCCGAGCTCCACTCCCCCAACGTGCCCGAGAGGGTCAGCACAGACGGTCTGGAGGAATCCTGGAAGGAGCGCTGGGAGCGCGACGGCGTCTATGCCTTCGACCGCAGCGCCGAGCGCCACGAGGTCTTCTCCATCGACACCCCGCCGCCGACCGTGTCCGGCTCCCTGCACGTGGGTCACGTGTTCTCCTACACCCACACCGACACCCTCGCCCGCTTCCACCGCATGCGCGGCAAGGCCGTCTTCTACCCCATGGGCTGGGACGACAACGGCCTGCCCACCGAGCGGCGGGTGCAGAACTACTTCGGGGTGCGCTGCGATCCCTCCCTGCCCTACGACCCGGACTTCACCCCCCCGCATGCCGGCGGTGAGGGCAAGTCGATCAAGGCCCGCGACCAGGTGCCGATCTCGCGGCGCAACTTCGTGGAGCTGTGCGAGCGCCTGACCGCCCTGGACGAGGCGCAGTTCGAGGCCCTGTGGCGCCACCTGGGCCTGAGCGTGGACTGGAGCCAGAACTACCAGACCATCGGCACGCGCGCCCGCAAGGTCGCCCAGACCGCATTCCTGCGCAACCTAGCGCGCGGCGAGGCCTACCAGGCGCAGGCGCCGGGCCTGTGGGACGTAACCTTCGGCACCGCCGTCGCCCAGGCGGAGATCGAGTCGCGCGAGTACCCGGGCTTCTACCACCGCCTGGCCTTCCACGTCGTCGACCCCGAGGCCGCCGCTACCGCCGCCGCCGCGGGCGCCCCCATCGAGACCGGCCCGGGCGGCACCGCCGACGTCTGCATCGAGACCACCCGGCCGGAGCTGCTGGCCGCCTGCGTGGCCCTGGTCGCCCACCCCGACGACGAGCGCTACCAGCCCCTGTTCGGCACCACTGTGGCCTCCCCCGTCTTCGGGGTCGAGGTCCCCGTGCTGCCGCACCCCGAGGCGGAGATGGACAAGGGCGCAGGCATCGCCATGTGCTGCACCTTCGGCGACACCACCGACATCGACTGGTGGCGCGACCTGAACCTGCCGCTGCGCGCCATCCTGCGCAAGGACGGGCGCATCGAGACGGAGACACCCGACTGGATCACCACCGAGGCCGGCCGCCGGGCCTACGCCGAGATGGCGGGCAAGACCACCTACTCGGCCCGCCAGGTGATGGTGGAGGCGCTGTCCGCCTCCGGTGAGATGCGCGGGGAGCCGACCAAGACGGTGCGCCAGACCAACTTCTTCGAGAAGGGCGACAAGCCGCTGGAGATCGTCACCTCCCGCCAGTGGTACATCCGCAACGGCGGCAAGGCCTGGACCAACCCAGCCTCCGGCAAGGGCCTGGCCGACGACCTGCTTGAGCGCGGGAAGGAGTTGAACTTCTACCCCGACTTCATGCGCGTGCGCTACGAGAACTGGGTGGGGGGCCTCAACAACGACTGGCTGATCTCCCGCCAGCGCTTCTTCGGTGTGCCCTTCCCGCTGTGGTACCGGGTGGGCGAGGACGGCGAGGTCGACTACGACGCCGTCATCACCCCGGACGAGTCCGCCCTGCCGGTGGACCCCTCCAGTGACGTGCCCGCCGGCTACACCGAGGACCAGCGCGGCAGGCCCGGCGGCTTCGTCGGCGAGCTGGACATCATGGACACCTGGGCCACCTCCTCCCTGTCCCCCCAGCTGGCCTCCGGCTGGCTCACCGACGAGGACCTGTTCGCGCGCGTCTACCCCATGGACCTGCGCCCGCAGGGGCAGGACATCATCCGCACCTGGCTGTTCACCTCGGTGGTACGCGCCAACCTGGAGTTCGGGGCTCTGCCTTGGGCCAATGCGGGGCTGTCGGGCTGGATCCTGGACTCCGACCACAAGAAGATGTCCAAGTCGAAGGGCAATGTGGTCACCCCCATGGGCCTGCTGGAGAAGTACGGCTCGGACGCCGTGCGCTACTGGGCGGCCTCCGCCCGGCTGGGCCTGGATGCCGCCTTCGAGGAGACGCAGATCAAGATCGGCCGCCGCCTGGCCATCAAACTGCTCAACGCCTCCAAGTTCGCCCTGTCCATGGGCATCCCCTGGGATGCAGACACGGCCACCAGGGCGGCCGCCCCCGCCCCGAGCCTGGACGCGGCCGAGGTGACCGAGCCCATCGACCGGGCGCTGCTGGCGGCGCTGGCGGACGTGGTGAACGCGGCCACCACCGCCTTCGAGGGCTTCGAGCACTCCCGGGCCCTGGAGGCCACCGAGTCGCTGTTCTGGACCTTCTGCGATGACTACATCGAGCTGGTCAAGGACCGCGCCAATGACGCGGGCGGCTCCCACGACCCGGCCGCGGTACGCAGTGCCCGCACCACTCTGGCCATTGCCGTGGACACCTTCGTGCGCCTGTTCGCACCCTTCCTGCCCTTCGCTGCCGAGGAGGTGTGGAGCTGGTACCGCACCGGCTCCGTGCACCGGGCCGCCTGGCCCGAGGCCGCGCCGCTGCGTGAGGCCGCCGGTGGGGCCGACGCCGATCTCGTCGCTCGCGCCGGGGCCGCCCTGGCGGCTCTGCGCAAGGTGAAGTCGGAGGCCAAGACCAGCCAGAAGACGCCGATCCTGGCGGTGACGCTGGCGGTTACGGAGCAGGCCGCGCCCGCCATTGAGCTGGTACGCGCCGACCTGCTGGAGGCCGCCAAGGTCACCGGGGAGATGACGCTCAACGCCGCCGCGCCGGAGGCGAGCACGCCAGAGGTGCAGGTGAGCGCCGTCGAGCTCGGAGAGCCGCCGGCCAAGCCGGCCAAGCGTCGCTAAGGGGCGCGCCCGGCGCGGCCGTAGCCGTTCCGCCGCGCCGGGCGGACTGTACGGGACTGTATGGGGCCGTATCGAACCGTATGCGGTGGGACGCATGCGCGTGCTCGGACCCGCCACCAAACCGTCCCTGACCTGCGGCTACGGTAACCGCCCAGCGGTAGGTGGAAGCGGTAGGGTGAGGTTGACATCACCACGGCGGGGCGTTCGCGCCTGCGCCAGTGCCGGCCAAAAGCGCAGGCCCAGGAAGAAGAGACCATGACCCCCACCTCCGCGGACTCCGCGGCGTCCTCTACCGCAGCAGCATCCTCCAGTACCTCGGCGCGCAGCGCCGCCCCGCCCGGCGACCGCCCGGTGGGAGCCCTGCAGTGGCAGGCCCCCACGCTCATCCGCATCGATGAGCACACCACCATCCCCTCCATGCTTGAGGACCGCGTGCGGCGCTCGGCCGACCGCCCGCTGATCGCGCGCAAGCAGGAGATCGGTGAGGCCTGGCACACGGTGACCGCCCAGGCGTTCTACGACGAGGTCCAGCGCGTCGCAGCCGGGCTCATCGGTATGGGGCTTGAGGCCGGTGCGCGGGTGGCGATTATGTCGCGCACCCGCTACGAGTGGACGCTGCTGGACTTCGCCTTCTGGACCGCCGGGCTCGTGCCCGTTCCCATCTATGAGACCAGCTCGGCCGAGCAGATCGCCTATGTGCTCAGCGATACGGAGGCGCGCCTGGTGGTCGCCGAGTCCATCACCACGGCGGAACTGGTGCGCGCAGCCGCAGCCGCGTTGGAGCGCCCGCCGGAATATGGCGCGCTTACGGTTCTGTCGCTTGACACCGGTGCGCTGCACACCATCACCGAGGCCGGCAGCGGCGTGCCCCGCGAGCAGGTGGCCGCACGTACGGCCGCCCTGACTACCTCGTCCACCGCCACGATCGTGTACACCTCCGGCACCACCGGCTCGCCCAAGGGCACGGTACTATCGCACGGCAATTTCACTGACCTGTGCTCCAACGCGCACCTGTGGATGCCGGAGATCGGCATGGGGCGCGATTCAAGGCTGCTGCTGTTCCTGCCGCTGGCGCACGTGTTCGCCCGCTTCCTGGAGGTATTCCAGATCTCCGGGGAGGGCGTCATGGGGCACGTGCCCGATACGAAGAACCTGCTGTCGGACCTGGCCTCCTTCCGCCCCTCCTACCTGCTGGTGGTCCCCCGGGTACTGGAGAGGATCTACAACTCGGCGGACGCCCGGGCCGGCAACGGCGCCGCCAGACGAGTCTTCCGCTGGGCGGCGAAGGTCGCCGTCGACTACTCCCGGGCGCTGGACACTCCGGCCGGGCCGTCCCGCGCCCTGCGTGCCCAGCGTGCCGCCGCGGACCGGCTCGTGTACCAGCGCATCCGCACACTGGTGGGAGACAACGCCGACTGGATCATCTCCGGGGGCGCCCCACTGTCGCCGCGCCTGGCGCACTTCTACCGGGGCCTGGGCATACCGGTGCTCGAGGGCTACGGGCTTACCGAGACCGTCGGCCCGATAGCGGTGAACACGCCGCGGTTGTCGAAGATCGGCACCGTCGGCCCGCCGCTGCCGCCGATGGCGGTGCGTATCTCCGCGGACGGCGAGATCCTGCTTAAAGGACCTTCGGTCTTCCAAGGCTATCACCACAACCCGGAGGCGACTGCGGCGGCCTTCACGGACGACGGCTGGTTCCGTACCGGCGACCTGGGCGCACTGGACCGCGACGGCTACGTGACTATCACCGGACGCGCCAAGGACGTGATTGTCACCGCCGGCGGCAAGAACGTCTCCCCGGCGCCGCTGGAGGACTCCCTGCGGGGGCATCCGCTGATCAGCCAGGTGGTGGTGGTCGGTGAGCAGCGCCCCTTCGTCTCGGCCCTGATCACGCTGGACACCGAGATGCTGCCGACCTGGCTGCGCAGCCACGGCCTGGAGCCCATACCGGTCTCAGCGGCGTCCTCCCACCCGCAGGTACTGGCCTCCCTGAACCGGGCCGTGCAACGCGCCAACGCCCATGTCTCCCGGGCCGAGTCGATCCGCGAGATCCGCGTGTTGACGGCCGACTTCACGGAGGCCAACGGACTGCTGACGCCCTCCCTGAAGGTGCGTCGCAGCGCGGCGCTGAAGCGCTTCGCCGCTGAGATCGACGCCATCTACGGCGGGTCGGCCGGGGTCGGCTCCTAGACGCCGCACAGTCGGACACCTCTCCCGCAGCTTCACTACCGCCCTCCGCTTTGAGGAAATCTCCAAGCCGCCCCGCCGGATTTCCTCACTCAGATCCGCGCACAACCGGCGCCCTTACTGAAAGAATGGCTCAGTGCCTCCACACTCCTCCGACCCCATGTCCACCGGCGTCGCCTCGCAAGCCGGCAGCCCCAGCGTTGTAGACGGCGCAGCCGTAAGCCCCCTAGTGCAGGAGCCGGAGCCGAGCTGGACGGTGCCGTGGCTGTTGGCCGACCGCATCGCCCGCACCGCGGATGCCACGCTCATCGAGCGCAAGACGCAGCTGGGCAACTCCTGGGTGAAGGTCACGGCGCGAGCGTTCGGGGAGGACGTGGCGCGGGTGGCCTCCGGGCTGATCGGGATGGGGCTTCAAGCCGGGGAGTCAGTGGCCATCATGGCTCACACCTCCTATGAGTGGACGCTGCTGGACATGGCGATCGCCCGTGCGGGCCTGGTGTCTGTGCCGATCTATGAGACGGACTCCGCCGAGCAGGTGGAGTGGATCCTCGCCGACGCCGACGTCCGGCTGGTGGTGACCGAGAGCGCCGTGCTGGCCGAGCTGGTGCGGGGGGCCGCCGCCCGCTGCGCAGCAGCGTCCCACACACCGGCCGTGAAGGTACTGTCTCTGGACCACGACGCCATCGCCACTATTAGTGAGGCCGGCCGGGGCGTGAGCCGGGATGAGCTCGAGGCGCGCTCCGCGGCGCTGACCAGCGCGGACGTGTACTCGATTATCTACACCTCCGGCACCACCGGACGCCCCAAGGGCGTGGAGATCACCCACCGCCAGGCCGCCGGCCTGGGGTGGAACGGGGTGCGCTGGATCCCGGAGCTGCTCAACTCCCCGGACACGCGCCTTCTGCTCTTCCTGCCGTTGGCACACGCCTACGCGCGCTTCCTGCAGCTCCTGGCGATCGCCGGCCAGGGTGTCTTGGGCCATACCCCCAACGTCAAGACCCTGCTGCCCGATCTGAAGGGCTTCGCCCCCTCCTACGTGCTGGCGGTGCCGCGCGTAATGGAGAAGATCTACAACGCCGCCGACGCCAAGGCCGGCTCAGGCGCCAAGCTGCGGACCTTCCGCTGGGCGGCGAAGGTGGCCATTGCCTACTCCCGCGCCCTGGACACCCCAGAAGGCCCGTCTCGGCAGCTGCGGGCCGCCCATGCAGTGGCCGACCGACTCGTCTACCGCTCCATCCGCTCCCTGCTGGGCCCCAACGCCCGCTACGCCATCTCCGGCGGCGGGCCACTGGGTGAGCGGCTGGGCCACTTCTACCGAGGTATCGGCCTGGTCATCCTGGAGGGGTACGGCCTGACCGAGACGATCGGCCCCACCGCAGTCAACCTAGACATCCACAATAAGATCGGAACCGTTGGCCCGCCCGTATGCGGCAACCGGGTGCGCGTCGGGCAGGACGGTGAGCTCGAGGTCACCGGCCTGGGCGTCTTCTCCCGCTACCACAACAACCCCGAGGCGACCGCCGAGGCCTTCACCCCAGACGGCTGGTTCCGTACCGGGGACATCGGTTCGGTGGACGATGACGGCTGGGTGCGAATCACCGGCCGCAAGAAGGAGCTGATTGTCACCGCGGGCGGCAAGAACGTCGCGCCAAGCATCCTGGAGGACCGGCTGCGCGGGCACCCGCTGGTCAGCCAGGTGCTGGTGATCGGCGACGGCGAGCCCTTCATCTCCGCCCTGGTCACCCTGGACAAGGAGATGCTGCCGCAGTGGCTGGCCAACCACAATCTTCCGGAGATGGACGTCATGGAGGCCGCCTCCCACCCGCAGGTGCTGGCCGCCCTGGACCGGGCGGTGGCGCGCACCAACCGGGCAGTGTCCCGGGCCGAGTCGATTCGCACCTACCGGGTGCTCACGTCTGACTTCACCGAGGCCAACGGGCTGCTGACCCCCTCGCTGAAGGTCAAGCGCTCCCTGGTGATGGAGACCTATGCGGACACCATCGCCGAGATCTACTCCACCACTAAGAAGGGGCCACAGGAGTGAATCAGGAAAACGCACCCGTCCGCGCAGGCGGCTCAGCACAAGCCACCCGGCAAGCAGGCACGGCTGCTGCCGCCTCCCTGCAGGAGCAGTCGACTGCGCTGCTGGTGCCGCTGCACGCCGCGATGACGGCGCCGTGGGCGCTGGCCGAGCGGGTGCGCACCAATCCCGGCGGTGCACTGATCGCCCGCAAGTCCTCCGTGGGCGGGCGCTGGCGCGACATGTCCGCACAGGCCTTCCGCGAGCAGGTGCGCGAGGTCGCTGCCGGGCTCGTCGCCCTTGGGCTGCAGCCTGGCGACGCGTTGGGGATCATGGCGCACACCTGTTACGAGTGGACGCTGCTGGACTTCGCCGCCTGGGAGGCCGGGCTCGTCGTCGTCCCCATCTATGAGACCTCCTCGGCGGAACAGGCCCGCTGGATCCTGACCGACGCCGCCGTGCGACTGGTGGTCGTGGAGGACCAGCCCATGGAGACGATGCTCAAGGCCCTGGCCGACCAAGATCCTGCGCTGGCCGACCTGCGGGTACTGAGCCTGGCCGGGGAGGCCATCACCGAGCTCATCACCGCCGGCAAGGACGTGCGCGCGGCCGAGCTAGACGCCCGCGCCGCCGCTCTGACCAGCACCGACCTGGCCACGATCGTGTACACCTCGGGCACCACCGGCCGCCCCAAGGGCGCCGAACTCACCCACGGCAACCTGGTCCACCTGTGCGTCAACGCCTGCGCCCGCGTACCGGAGGTGCTGGAGGCGCCCGAGACGCGTACGCTGCTTTTCCTTCCCCTGGCGCACGTGCTGGGCCGATTCGTGGAAATGGCGATCGTATGCTCCTCCGCCGGTGTGCTGGGCCACGCGCCTAACGTGAAGAACCTGGTCACCGACCTGGCCTCCTTCCGGCCGACCTTCGTGCCGGCCGTACCGCGCGTATTCGAGAAGATCTACAACGCGGCCGACGCCCGCGCCACCGGCGCCAAGCAGAAGGTGTTCCGGCTCGCCGCCAAGACCGCCATCGCCTACTCGCGCGCCTTGGACACCCCGGCCGGTCCGAGCCGCGGCCTGCGCGTCCAGCGTGCCGCCTTCGACCGGCTGGTGTTCTCCACCCTGCGCAGCCTGCTCGGCGGACGCGTCACGCACGTGATCTCCGGCGGCGGCCCCCTGGGTGAGCGGCTGGGGCACTTCTACCGCGGCGCCGGGGTGACGGTGCTGGAGGGGTACGGGCTCACGGAGACCTCCGCCCCCTGCACGGTGAACCTGCCGGCCGCCACCCGCATCGGCTCGGTCGGCCTGCCCCTGCCGGGCACCGCCGTCCGCCTGGACGAAGACGGCGAGGTGCTGCTCACCGGCATCGGTGTCTTCCGCGGTTACCACAACAATCCCGAGGCCACGGCTGAGGCCTTCGTGACGCTGCCCGACGCCGCGTCCGAGCAGAGCGCGGGCACGGACCCGGCGCCTGCGACGGCAGCGGGTGGGAACGGCACGCGGTGGCTGCGCAGCGGTGACATCGGCACCCTGGACGCCGACGGCTTCCTGCACATCACCGGCCGCAAGAAGGAGCTGATTGTCACCGCCGGCGGCAAGAACGTGGCGCCCGCAGTACTGGAGGACCGGCTGCGCGGGCACCCGCTGGTCAGCCAGGTGCTGGTGGTCGGGGAGAACCAGCCCTGCATCGGCGCCCTGGTGACGCTGGACGCGGAGATGCTGCCCCTGTGGCTCTCAAGTCACGGCCTGCCGGACATGGACCCGATCGACGCCGCCCAGGACCCGCGCGTGCGTGCAGCCCTGGAGCGGGCGGTGGCCCGCGCCAACGAGGCGGTCTCCCGGGCGGAGTCCATCCGCACCTTCACGGTGCTGCCGGGCGACTTCACCGAGGCCAACGGGCTGCTCACCCCGTCACTGAAGGTGCGGCGAGATGAGGCCACCAAGCGCTTCGCCAAGGAGATCGACGAGCTCTACACCCGCGTGTAATGCCGCCGCCTACACCGCCCTACCGGCTCTACGCGGACCGTTCCGCCGCGGCATCCCACCACCAGACGAACGCCACAACCCACGACTCTCTCGGCAAGTGTGTGGATGAGGCCGAACCACTTTCGCGGGCGCCTGAGATGAGTCTCGTCGAGGGCTTGACGTATGCTGCGCCTCACGCTAATTTCGTGCTCGGCGAGCAAGAAGACAAGCATGTTGCTTGTAAGCCTGAAACAGTCACCTGATACGCGGAGTCCTGATGTCCCCGTCCGTCAAGTCCCGATCCAACCTACGACGCATCATCACCTCTGTTTCGCCTTTCAGCATGTTTGCAGGCATCCCTACAACAGCTTGGGCAGCCACCAAGGCCGTGAGTGGAGTGACCTACAACTGGAACGTCACGAGCAGAGCGAGAGGTGGATACGTACATCGAATTCCATCCTCGGCCTCCAATGACAGTACCGCCGCGGTTTCAGGAACAGCACGGTTGATATCGGACGCTTCCGGAAAATCATGCGGCGCAACCTATGGCTACATTGTTCGTCGAACAGCGACGAACAGCCCGGACCCCGACCTGTTCACACTGAACAGAAGCCGCTACTGCGACGGGATCACGAGCAACAGCGTAAAGAGCGGTAAGGGGATGAGCCACCACTTCGAGATTTCCGTCCTCCAGATCCCACCCACTCCAACCACGATCAGGCTAGCTTGGAAGAGAACGGGATGGTAACTCACTTGAGTGTCAAAGGTCTATCTGTCGAACTATGCTATGCGCGGCGCGGCAACTTCATCCTTGATGTCTCCGATCTGGAATTGCCACAAGGCGTAACCGTACTGGCAGGACCAAACGGAGCAGGAAAGACGACGCTGCTGTCTGTACTGGCGGGAAGAATCAGATTCGCTCGGCTGCATGCAACATTAGCAGCCGAACCGCTTGAGCCCTCCGCTGTATGACTCATGCCGCAGTCGCCTCAGCTTCCTCTCGACCTGCGTGCTCGCGAGGTTCTTGAGCATATCGCTTGGCTTACTGGCGGTTCCCACACGCAGGCCCGGGGCCGCGCAACCGATCTGCTGGAGGAGATCGGGTTGAGCCAGGACGCCGACAAACCGGTGTCCATGCTTTCCGGCGGCATGCACCGTCGTCTTGCATTCGCCGCCAGTAACGTCACACCTGCGGCGCTGCTGCTCTTAGACGAGCCGACCAACGATCTCGATCCTCTTCAGCGTCGCGAGATACTCAGTCTAATTACCACGGCGTCACGATCACGTTGTGTAATCGTTTCCACCCATGCGCTGCACGATGTACTGCCGGTCGCTCAGCACGTCGTCGTCCTCGACGGCGGCCGGGTGGTGCACGCAGGCCCAGTAGATGACTTCCTCGTGCGCTTCGCACCCGACACCCGCGACGGAGACGAGGCATACCTGGCCTGCCTGGACCGAGCCCAGGCGGCAGCATGAGACGTATACCGTGGCTGTCAGCCGCCATCCTGTTGCTGGCGACCGCTATCAGTCTCCATACCGATCTCGACGGCTGGGCGGGCGACTGGAATGAGACGGGCTGGGATCTTGGAGCAAGTGGTATGACCGCCGCGACTCTCGCGGGCTTGCCACTGGCCCTGTATGCAAGGCGTAATATTGAGCCGCTACGATCCCTGGAGCTTCGCTGCGGCGGTTGGCGTATGGCATGCTTCCTGGTGCGCCGTTGCTTGGCTCCAAGCGCGCTAACATGGCTACTCGTAGTCGCCACGGCTTATGCGATAACGCTAGCACTCAATCCGACGCCAACCAGGGCCTCGATCTGGCCCGCCGTCGCGGCCACCGCCGCCGTCCTGGCAATCTTGGCAATCAGTGTTGCACTGGGCCTGTTCCTGCATCCGGCCTTCTCACTCCCGCTTATCATCCTGATCACGTACCTTGTCCCCGCAACGCTCGACTGGGCCGACGTGGACGGCACCGCGCCCGGTTTCACTCCCTCGGGGGCCACGCACCTATCTCTGCCGCTGATAGTGGTCTCAACACACTTCGTGTTTCAGACGCTGTTTCTCACGGCTGTCGGAGTGAGCGCTATACTTTTGAGTCAAAAGCAACTGCGGCGCAAGCGCCTGCGGGCACCCGCAGTTGTTGCTGTGCTGCTGGTTGGAGTTAGCGGAACACTCGTCGTATCGGCTCCGCCAGCCACGTTGGCTCCGACCGCTGCAGGAGAACCGCTCACGAACCGGTACGTGTGCTCCGAGACCGACAACATCCGGGTATGTCTCCTGCCGGACCACGAACGTTTGCTGCCCGAGACGGTGGAGACGGCTGAACAAGTCGCGCAGTTCCTTCCCCCGGGGAGCCGACCCGAGAGTTACATCGAAGACACCATTGACTATCCCGAGATCGATGACTCAGCGGCTTACCTAGAGGTAGGCGCCGTTGGCATAGATCCAACAGAGGCCGTGGTTACAGCCACCGCCGACTGGCGTAGGTGCCTCGATGAAGAGAATCCTTTCAATCACATGTACTGGCTTTACTACAAGCTCGGGATGTGGCCCCTGGATAATCTTGTCGAAATGGACGGCATGGACTTCATGAGTAACGCCTCCGACAACGCCCAGATCGCCTGGTGGAACGAGGGCTTGGGGTCAACGTGCTGAGGCTTCCGTCAGTAGTGCGCATTGAACTTATTGCGCATCGCTCCCGTATGCATGCCGCCGCTCTGCTGCTCGTAATTGTGGCCTGCTCCGCAGTTGCCTCAGTCAGTGTTCCCACCTTCCAATCGGATCAGGAGATACTCGCCGGACAGCATGTCGCCTACGGTTACTTCTATCTGCCGGTGATTGCCGCTCCGGTGATTGCCAGCTGGCTGCACGATCCCTTCGCTCGCCTTATCCCCTACGATCGTCCTCGCCAACGCCTAGTCACGATCGCCTGGCTACTTGGACAGGCCGGGCTGCTCACGGCAGTCAGCGGGTGCGTTGGCGCCGCCGCCGACGGTTGGGATGTGGCGCGGATATGCATCGAGAACGCTATGTGGATCACAACGCTTATTGCATTGCTGCTGCCTTATGCGGGCTTCGAATGGACTACCATCGCCGTCGTAATATACGGGACTATGGGGCTATTTCTCGCTGGCAACCCGTTGCTGCTCATCAATCGAGTCTCCAGCACCGGGGATCTGTTCGCCGCCTGTGCCCTATTCACCGGGCTCATCTGGCTTCGGTGCACCCGAATCCTGCGCTGAGCCTGTCCAAGCGCCGGAACTAGAGTCGTCTATTGGCGGGAGGAGAGGTTTACATCGATCGCAACTTTAATGGATGCCACAGGTGGCTTCAGTCATCCTCCGACAGCTCTTCCCGGATGGCCTCGTGGTGGCGGATCACTTCGGCGACGATGAAGGCGAAGAACTTCTCAGCGAACACCGGGTCCAGGCCGGCCTCCTCGGCCAGGGCCCGCAGCCGGACCACCTGCTGCTCCTCGCGGGCCGGGTCCGACGGCGGCAGGCTCAGGTCCGCCTTGAGCCGACCAACCTGCCGGGTACACCGGAAGCGCTCCGCCAGCAGGTGGATGAGGGCGGCGTCGAGATTGTCGATCGTCGCGCGGTAAGCGGCCAGCTGGGGCGGCACCGCGGCAGCGCTCGACGCCGACCCCGGCTCTACTGGCACCCCTGCGTCGGCGCCTGCCGGGCGGGCCTGAGAGTCCGCCGACTGGTTGCTCATGCGGTGCGCGTCCTGCCCTTGGCGGTGGCCGACAGGGTGCCGCTGCCGCGCTCGTAACGCGGGGATCCCGTGCCGCGCACGGCATCTGCATCCACTACCACACGCCCCACCTCCGGCAGGGAGGGAACCTCGAACATCGCCTGTCCGAGCACCTCCTCCACGATGCTGGTCAACCCGCGCGCACCGGTCTTGCGCTCCAGGGCCAGGGAGGCAATCGCCTGAATGGCCTCCTTCGTGAGCTCCAGCTCCACGCCGTCGAGGCTGAACAGGTACTTGTACTGGGAGACCAGGGCATTCTTGGGCTCGGTCATCACCCGCACTAGCTCCGGCACGCCCAGGTCGTGGACGGTGGCGATCACCGGAAGCCGACCGATGAACTCCGGGATCAGCCCGAACTTGTGCAGGTCCTCCGGACGCACTGGGGTGGCGAACACGTCCTCCCCCTGATCCTTGGCGAGGGTGGCGCCGAAGCCGACGATCTGCGCGCCGGCCTCGCGGCGGCGGCGCTGGCGGACGATCTCCTCGATGCCGGAGAAGGCGCCGGCGGCGATGAACAGGATATTCGTGGTGTCGATCTCCAGGAACTCCTGGTGGGGGTGCTTGCGGCCGCCCCCCGGTGGAACCGAGGCGGTAGTGCCCTCGATGATCTTCAGCAGGGCCTGCTGCACGCCCTCCCCGGAGACGTCACGGGTGATGGAGGGGTTCTCGGCCTTGCGGCCGATCTTGTCGATCTCGTCGATGTAGATGATGCCCTTCTCGGCGCGCTTGACGTCCCCGTCCGCCGCCTGGATGAGCTTGAGCAGGATGTTCTCCACATCCTCACCCACGTAGCCGGCCTCGGTCAGGGCGGTGGCGTCAACGATCGCGAAGGGCACGTCCAGCAGCCGGGCGAGGGTACGGGCCAGGTGGGTCTTGCCGGTGCCGGTTGGTCCCAACAGCAGGATGTTGGACTTGCCCAGCTCCAGCCCATCGCCCTCGGCCACGGCGCGCTCGCGCATCTGCACGCGCTTGTAGTGGTTGTACACGGCCACGCTCATGGCGCGCTTGGCTTCCTCCTGGCCGATGACGTACTGGTTGAGGAAGTCGAAGATCTCCTGCGGCTTGGGCAGTTCAAGCGGGACGCCCGAGCCCGAGGCGCCGAGCTCCTCATCAATGATCTCGTTGCACAGCTCGATGCACTCGTCACAGATGTAGACGCCGGGTCCGGCGATGAGCTTCTTGACCTGCTTCTGGCTCTTGCCGCAGAAGGAGCACTTGAGAAGGTCGACGCTCTCAGCGCTGCGTGCCACCTGGATTCCCTCCCGTTTTCGGGTGCGCCCGCCAGCTGCGGGCACCGTCCCAGCCTACGGGGCGCGGGCCGCCGCGGCTATAGTCATTGCAACGGTGTGTCCGTATAAATCTTCCTAGATAATCCTGTTGGTAGGCAACACACGGCAAGAGGCACCCTCCGCGGGCCCCTCGGCCGACACGGACCCACGCGGCCTCAGGCGAGAGCGATCCGGCCTACCAGCTCCACCGTGCCGGTCAGCAACAGCGCGTCCCGTGCCGCCGTCTCCCCTGCCAGCGGGGCCTGGCCCACGTGCACACCGACCTGCCCAAGGGGCAGGCGCAGCAGGTAATCGGTTGGTGCGTCGGCTCCGATCCACTCATGCAGGGCGACCGCGACCGCGCAGCACGCCTCGGCACTCGGGACCGCCCCGCCCGTTCCGTCCGCCAGCCCGCGCACGCGCGCCAAGCCCACCCGGTCCCCGGTATCCGGATCCACGCGCTCGCCCAGCGGCACCACCAGCTCCAGGCTCGCCGCCGCCTCCGGCGCGGGCGTGTACTCGGGCGCACCCGCATCGGGCGGCGCGACCGCGTCGAGCTCGCTGTCCTCTGCCAGCGCGACCACGAGGTGCCGCCCGGCCAGGTCCAGGCTGAGGGCCGCCCGGTCGCCCTCAAGCCCGGGGATACGTACCGCCGTGTCCCACCCCTCCGCGGAGGCGTCGGCGGCGGGCGCGGCCACCTCCGCCAGGCTTGCGGGCCCAGCGTCCACGGCCCACATCTCGGCCAGGCGGGTGACGGTGCGGGCCCCGCCCCGAGTGCCGACCGTGAGCGCGGAGCCATCCGCCAGCGGCACGATCCCCTCGGCGTCCAGGACGGCGGCCAGCAGCCGACAGGCGTCGCCGTAGGCGGCTGCCGCCCCCCGCACCGGGTCGCCGTCGCAGCGGTAGTAGTCCAAGAACCACTCGGCCTCGGGGACAACATCCCGGAAGGCCGCGGTACCGGGCAGGGATGCGGTACGCACCACCCGCACCAGGCCGTCCGCCCCCAGGCCGGTGTGCCGGTTGCAGACTGCGGCCACATCGGCTGCAGTGAGGGGCACCTCCCGCTCGGGGTCCACGAGCAGGAGGAGGTCTACGCCGGCTGTATGGCCCTTGATCAGCGTGCGGCCGGCCAGGCCGGGGGCAATGGTCATGGGGACACCCTATTGCCTGTATCGCCTATCCGCGGCTGCCACCCTCCGGCCTGCCCCGGCGGTCCGCCGCCTGCACCAGCTGCAGCGCCTGGGCCAGTACGCGCTCGTGCTCCCCCGGCGCCCACGTGCCGTCGGCGGCGACGACGTCGAGCCACTGTACGCGCGGATCACGGCGGAACCACTTGAGCTGACGCGAGGCGAGCTTACGAGTGGCGGCAGCAGTGTCGGCCACAGCCTGGGACACCGGAATGGCGCCATCCAGGACGGCGATGGCCTGGGCATAGCCGATGGCGCGCCGGGCCGTCGGCCCCTCGCGCAAGCCGCGCCCAAGCAGCACCTCGGTCTCCTCCAGCAGCCCGGAGGCGAACATCGCCTCTGCCCGCGCATTGATGCGGGCATCCAGGACCTCCCGGTCCCAGCGCAGTGCCAGGTGGACGGTGGGCACCAGGTCCGCGTAGCGGGGCAGGGTGGCGGTAAACGGCCTACCAGTCAGCTGCACTACCTCCAGGGCACGCACGATACGGCGCGTGTTGCCCGGGTCGATGCGCTCAGCGGCAGCCGGGTCCACACCGTGCAACTCGCGCCACAGCGCGGACGTCCCCTCCTGGCGCGCGCGCTCCTCCAACGCGGCCCGCAGGCCCGGGTTCGTGCCCGGGAAGTCGAGGGCGTCGGTTACCGCACGCACGTACAGGCCCGATCCGCCCACTATGACCGGGCGGTTGCCGCGCGCCACCGTGGCCCGTATGTCGGCGCGGGCGTGAGCCTGGTATGCGGCCACGCTCGCCTCCTGGTGCACATCCAGCACGTCGAGCTGATGATGTGGGTAGCCGCGGCGCTCACCCGGCCCCAGCTTCGCCGTGCCAATATCCATGCCCCGGTAGAGCTGGAAGGCGTCGGCGTTGAGCATCTCGACACCGCCCCCGAGGGCATCGGCCAGATCGAGGGCCAGGGCGGACTTGCCGGATGCGGTGGGACCCACCACGGCCACCCGCACCGGCACATGATTCCCCTCCGGCGCCACCGCGGCGGCACCGACCGCGTCCGCTCGCGCCGGTGCCGCCGGGGCCGCGTAGACGGGCTCAGGCCTGGTACTCATAGGTCCGGCAGCAGCGGTCGGACCTGGCTAAGGGCCTGGGTGCAGGCGGATAGGGCGGTATCCAGGTGGAGGCGCAGCTGGGCGTCGGTGACCCCGCGCCCCATGCCCACCAGGTAGGTGGCGCGTACCAGGGGGCCTATGGGGGTGTCCACCAGGGCCACGGTCGGGAAGTACTTGTCGCGGTTCCAGTCGTTGACGGAGGCCGCCAGTTCGTCGCGCTCCCCCTCGGCGGCAGGCTTCTCCCAGTCGCCGGAGACCAGTAGCCAGTCGGGGTGCCCCTCTGGGATCTCGATGACGAAGGGGAAGCCGTCCCACGTGCCCAGGAGGCAGACATGGTCCTCCTCGCGGTGCCGGCGTACCCCGTACCCCATGGGGCCCGTCAGGGCGGCCTCGATTCGCTCCAGCGTCAGGGGCGCCGTCAGCTCACCACCGGCACGGGTCGGATCCGTCGCGCTCCCGGTACCCTGCAGGACCGAGTCCGGGGCGGCCGGACGTTCGGGGTAGTCGATTTCAAGGTCTGACAGTTCCACCGGCTGCGGCCGCCGCAACCGCCTCTCGGCTCCATGCGCGCTCCCCCGCCCCGCTGAAGGGGCGTCCTGGGAGGCCTGGGCGTGCTGGTCCCAGGAGCCGGCGAACAGCCGGGCGATGAAATCCGCCCACCGCCTGCGCGGGCGGCGGCTCATGGCTCCAGCCTTCCGCGGATCGGATCGGGGAAGGTATCCTCCGCCTCCCGCATCAGTGCGACTATCAGGCGGCAGCCGGTGAAGACGAATTCGTCCAGCTGCGCGTCGGTCATGCCCGCGCTGAGCGGGTAGGTGACCTCCCCGTGCAGGCGCACCACTCCGCCGTCGGCGACGGTCAGGTAGGCCTTCGGGCCGATGCGAGTGGTGTTCCAGTCCTCTACCAGGCTGCGCAGCGCTGCCAAGTGCTCGGTATCGGCGATGCGGTGCCAGACGCCGCGCAGCTGCAGGGCGCGATCGCCCTGGAAGATGGCGTGGACAGTCACGTAGCGCCAGGGAATACCTACGTCACCCTCATCATCGAGGAAGAAGCGCAGGCCCAGGCGCCGCGCGCAGTCCATGACCCGATCCACGTCGACGGGCGCCGGGGTGGCGGGTGCGTCGGCGGCGTGTGCGGATCCGAACTGCGGCATGACTCCAGCCTAGCCGGGGACTCAAGTCTTTCCCATGCGGCTTCGCGGACGGCTGCGCCGCCCACCGGGAGCGGCCCGACGAGGTACGAGGACCACAGGAAAGCCGAGCCCCAACCTCTCCCGCAGCCCCCGCGTTTCGTTGTCAGTGGGCCTCGGCCGCCTGGGCGGCGATGGCGTCGACGGCGTCGTTGAAGGCGGCCGAGGTCTTGGAGGCCCCGGCCAGGGCAGTCACATGCGCGTCCTCGATGCTGCGTCCGACTACGGCGTCCTCAATCTCCTCCACGAATCCGGCGATGTAGTTCTTGGAGGTGGTGGTCGGGGCGTGACCGGTGACGGACACATCGGTGATATAGCCGCCCTCCAGTTCGAGGGTGACGTCGATCGAGTCCTCCTCCACGACGCCTTCGACGACCCCATAAGACTCTTTGGCGGTGTACTTGCCGTCGGCGTACGGGCCGCCGGTGGGAGTGGCGGAGGGGGTAGGGGCGTCACCCGCGGAAGGCGTGGTGAAGGCCGTCGGGTTCTGGGTCTGGGCGCGACCGGCGTACTCGTCCTGGGCGGGGGTCGCCTCCCCGCCGCCGCATCCGGCCAGGCCGGCCGTTGCCAGCACCGCGCCTACCGCGGCCAGAGCGCGGCGGGCGGGGACTGCGGGCGCCGTCGGGCCCGGGAGCTGCGGGGGACGGTTCATGCCTGCACCTCCTGGCCGAAGTCGAGCATGTCGCGCTCCCGGCGGCCGACGCCGGCAGTATTGGTCTTCTCCCCCACCAGCCGGCCGTGGTTGAGCAGGATCTGCCGCTGTCCGCAGGAGGCCACGTGGGCGTCGTGAGTGACCACGATCAGGGTAGTACCGGCCTTGTGCAGGCGGGCGAAGATGTCCAGGACCAGTTGCTCGTTGGCCTCGTCGAGGTTTCCGGTGGGCTCGTCGGCGAGCACGAGTTGGGGGTGATTGATCAGCGCCCGGGCGATGCACACGCGCTGCTGCTCGCCGCCGGAGAGCTGGGAGGGCAGGTGGTGGGCGCGGTCGGCGAGCCCCACATTGTCCAGGGCTGCCAGGGCCTCCTCCTGATCGGTCATGGAGTGGTAGTACTGGGCGACCATGACGTTCTCGATGGCGGTCAGGTGTGGGATGAGGTGGAACTGCTGGAAGACCAGGCCGATGACGTGCTTGCGGATGTCGGTCAGCTGGGCGGCGTTGAGCCGGCCGAGCTCACGCCCGTCCAGCAGCACGGAGCCGCGGGTGGGCGTGTCCATGCAGCCGATGATGTTCATCAGCGTGGTCTTGCCGGATCCGGAGGAGCCGACCACGGACAGCCACTGCCCGCGCGGCACCTGCAGGCTGAGGTCATCGACGGCGTGCAGGTCGCCGTAGATCTTGGACACGTGCCGCAGTTCAAGCAGCATGTCAGCGGCCCCCGCGTCCGTCTGCGAGTCCCGCGTGCCGGGTTGCGGCTCGGCGAGCGTGTCGGTCATGTCATTCCTCTCTAAGGACGAGCGCGGGGTCGATGCGCGAGGCGCGGCGCACCGGTGAGTATGCGGCGACGACGGCCACCAGCGTAGTCAGCGCGAGGGAGGCGGCCGCCAGCCAACAGTTGAAGCCGATGGGGCGGTCGAATACACCCAGGCCGACGGCGAGGGCCAGGCCGTAACCGATGGCGGTACCGACCACGCCGCCGACCAGGCCCAGCAGGGCGGCCTCGGCGAAGAACTCGGCCGCGATCGATCCCTCGGAGGCGCCCAGCGCCTTGCGCAGACCGATCTCGTTGCGACGCTCGGCGACGACGACGGTCATGGTGGTGGATACGCCCACGAGTGTCAGGCCTAGCACCACGACGGCCACCACCCAGAACAGGGTGTTGAGCATGGTGATGATGCGGGTGTCGCCGCTGGAG
>NZ_PIZC01000045.1:0-56191 GCF_019325145.1 Actinomyces sp. 594 | reverse complement strand
CGACGCGGCCGGCCGCGTCAGAGTCGGCGACGGCGCCGGCGACGTCCTCCACGCTGACCGTGGAGGTGTCCACCGAGAACTCCACCACGTCGTAGCCAGCGTCGGCGGTGGCGGTAAGGGCCTCCAGCGCGGCGGTGGGAACGTAGACGATGTCGTCCTCCTCCCCACCGGTGTCCACGATGCCGGACACCCGCCACTGGGCCTTACCCGCTGCGGCCTCGTCCGACTTCGCCGGATCGCCGGTGGCTGAGCCGGCAGCCGAGTCTGTTGCTGGGGCGGTGGCCGAATCGGTGGCGGCGGGCTCGCCCACGGAGGCGAGGTTGTCGCTGGAGAGGTATTCGGCGGTGACGCTGGAGCCGAGGCTCAGCCCAGCGGCATCGGCCACATTCGTGCCGACCAGCACCTGCCCCTCGCCCGGCCAATCGCCGTCGATCTCCCAGTGCCCGTTCAGGGCGCGCACCGCATCGACGTCGATGCCCGCCACCAGGTAGGGGGACCGGTTGATGCGGATGGTCTCGTAGCGGTAGGCGGCGGTGGCCAGCTGGTCGATGCCGATGTCGGTGGCCGCGGCGACGGCGACGTCGACCAGATCCAGGTCGGCGTCGGTGATGCGCGCCGGCTGCGCCCCGCCGACTCCCGCCGTCCCAGCAGCCGCGTCCGTAGTGGTACCGGCGGTGGCTGAGTTCGAATCGGTGTCGATGGGAGTGACGATCAGGTTGGCGCCGAACTGGCGCATCTCCGCACTCATTTGGGCGGGGACCGCCAGGCAGATGGCCGCGAGGCAGAACAGGGTGGCCGCCCCGACTGCGGAGGAGCCGATAGCCGCGAGGGCGCGGGAGCGGCGCCGGAACATGGCGCCGATGAGCATGGTGGCGAACATGCGCCGGTTGGTCATAGGAGGGCTGGTCGCAGAGCGCTTGTTCGCAGAGCGTTCGGTCATGGTGCTCCTCACCGCCTGTGCAGGGCGGTCGCGGGCTGGATCCTCAGAATGGTGCGTAGCGAGGAGGCGGTGGCCACCAGCAGCACCAGTGCCACCAGCACCACCACCAGCACGTACACCATGGGCCGCATGGTGATGGAGGAGCCGAATACCACCTGCCCGATCAGCTGAGCGATGCCGGAGCCGACCAGCGCCCCCACCGCCGTGCCGATCGCGCCGATGACGGCGGTCTCGGCCAGGATCAGCCGGTTGATGGAGGCGGAGGAGGCACCCACCGCCTTGAGCAGGGCGAACTCGCTGGTGCGCTCCACCAGGGAGGCGGTGGTCAGGGAAGCGACGGCCAGCACCGCAGCGACCAGGCTGAGTGCGGTCATCAGGATCATCAGCGCCTGGGTCTTCTCCAGCACCTTGCCCTCCACCGCGGCGACCTGCCGCACCTGCTTGGCGACGGCGCCGGGAATGACCTCCTCGATCTGGTAGGAGATGGAGGAGGCGTAGGCGGTGCAGTACCAGGTCTCCCACTCGGCGGCGGACAGCACGTTGGGGTTGCGGGCCGCCTTGCGCGACAGGTCGTTCTCCGGAGTCGTCAGGGCCTTGACCTCTACCTCGTCCACCTGGCCGGCATGCCCCGTCAGGTCCTGGATGATCGCCAGTGGGGCGTAGAGGGAGTCATCGTCTTCGTCGCCGGAGGTGTACACGCCGGTTACGGTCAGGGAACGGTCCCCGGCGGCGGTGGACAGGGTTACGGTGTCACCTGCTCCCAAGCCCAGGCGACGGGCCAGGGAGGAGCCGACCACGGCTTCGTCGGCGTCGTCAGCGGGCCAGCTGCCCTCCAGCGTCCACCAAGAGCGCAGGGTGGTCACGCCGGCGACAGTCGTCTGGCCCGTGGACAGGCTGAGCTCCTTGTCGAACCACGTGCCGGTGACGGCCAGGTCCGTGGCCTGCCCGGAGGCCGAGGCCGCATCCACGTGGCCGGTGAGCTCTGCGGTGAAGTCGACGATGTTGTACGCCCAGAAGATCGTCTTGATGTTCGCGACCTCCTCCTCGGCGATGAATGCCGTGGACTCGGTGTCCGCGGTGGTCTCGTACAGGCTGGAGACGACGGCGTCGGCCTTGGGCTGGACGACGATGTTGGAGCCGTAGGCGGTCAGCTCCGCGTTCAGCTTGTCGCCGACGTCGAGCACGACGCCGAGCATGGCAACCGAGATGGAGGCGCACAGGGCCACGGTCAGGCCGACCAGGGAGCGGCGCCAGAGTTGACGGGTGAAGGAGCGGTGCAGCAGGCGTGAGAAGAACACGTCAGGCGAACACCTCCGCGCTGTCCTCCAGGGCGCTCAGGGGCACGCTGACGGTGCCGTCGGCAACCGCAAAGTCGATGGGGATGGGGTTGCAGCCGCCCTTGAAGCCGATGGTGGCCGGGTTGATGGCCACATCGCAGCGCTTGCAGATGATCTTGCCAGCACCCTCGTAGTAGCCGGCCGGACCGCAGGACTCGCAGGCGTCCAGGCCCACCCCGTAGGCGCCGCCGTTCTTCAGGATCATGATGAAGCGGACCTCGGTGCCGTCGGAGGTCGCGTAGGCGAAGCGGTGCAGGTGCCCGTCTCCCAGGACGGCGGCGGAGACCACCGCCGCGTCGGCGGTGACCTCGTAGGGCTCCGGATCGGACAGGGTGGGGACCTCGTTGACCTTGGCGACGGCGACGGTGCGAGTGGCCACCAGCGCCGCAAAGCCGATGCCGGAGGCGAGTACCCAGCGGCGCGAGCGGCGCCGCTCGGCGCGCAGGGCACGGGTGCGCGCCGGGTTGGCCTGGACCGGGGTGCGCCCGACAGCCCGGGCCAACGCGAAGCCCATGGGAACCAGCCAGACGGCCGCCGCGGTCAGCAGGACGACGCCGCCGGCATTGTTGGTAGCCCACGACATGACGCGGAAAGCGTCTCCGCCGAGCCGGATCCGGTGGGTGGACTGCAGCACCCGCGCCAGCTGGAAGACATGAACGGTGCCGAATGCAAGCACGAACACCAGCAGGGTGATCCGCGTGGGCCGCACCGGGGCCCGGCGGGCGGCGCGATAGTAGACGAAGGCGAACAGGGCCACCGCGATCCAGCCGCCGATGAAGCCGAGCGCACGCAGCAGCATCTGGGAGGACAGTACCTCCTCGCCCGGCTCGATGAAGGCCGCCAGCTGCAGCACTGCCTCAGGCACGGCGCGGAAGAAGGCCAGGGCGATCGCCAGGCAGCCGACGACTTGCGCGACTGTGCCCAGGCGCCCGTCCACGCCCCAGGTGGGCCGCCGTACCAGCAGGGCGAGCACCACGATCAGGACCGCATCGACTGCCACGCAGGCGATGAGCGTGGGAATGTTGACGGTGGTGCGCCGGTCGATCACGGAGGTGGCCCGCAGGACGGCGAAGACGAGGGCTCCGGCGGTACCGGTCAGGGCGGAGGCGAGGCGCCAGCGGCTGGCGCGCGGCCACCCCTCCACGGCTGTGGGTGTCAGCACCACCGCCAGGGCGGCGTACAGCAGGAAGGGCAGGGTGGCCCCGCCAACAACGGAAACAAAGCGCTCCAACACTCCGCAGGTGCTCCTCTCGGTATCGATTGCCTATGTCTGTTCACCCGTGCCTGCGGGCCGCGCGACGGCGGCGCCGTCACCGTGATCTCACCACTCCATGGGGGTGTAGTCCCAGTCCCAGGTGAGCTCTATCGGCTCGGTCCAGAAGCGGCCCTTGACGCCCGTGTCGGGGTCGGTGTGCAGCACCCAGCCGTTCTCCTCCGGGCTGTGGATGGTGATGGTGACGGTGTACTGGCCGGCGTCCGGCAGGGCGATGTTGCCGCCGTAGTGGGGGCCGTCGGAGGCGTTCATCTGCATGAAGGTGCCCTCCACGGCCTCGCCCGAGCCGTCGGCGGGGGCGATGGAGTAGTCAACGGTCAGTCCGGGCACGAAGTCTCCGGCGCCGTAGCCGAGGGTGTTGTCGGCCAGGGCGGTGACGTCGGCCTCCAGGTGCAGGTCCGCCTGCGAGGCAGGCAGTCCGGCGGCACCGGCGGGCTCCATATCGACCGGCTGGAAGTAGACGAGGTTGACGTTGATCTGGCCCTCTGCCTCCTGGTCCTTCTGGGACTCGTTGACGTCGAACTCCTCAAATCCGGCCTCGTTGTCGGAGGCGTCGCCGGCGTCCGCGGCAGCCTCGGTGGCCGTATCCGCGGAGGTGCCCGAGTCGTTGGATGAGCAGGCGGCCAGTCCGAGGCTCCCGGCCAGGACGATTGCGCCCGCGGCGCTGATGAGCTTGAGGGATCGCATGATGTGTTTCCTTCGTTGGTTGTTGGTGCTGGTTGTTAGTTCTGGTTGTTAGTTCTGGTTGTTAGTTCTGGTTGTTTGTGCTGGCTGTTTCTGCAGTGCCCAGGACTACTCGGCCGCTGCAGCGGCGTCTTCGTCTGCAGCGGCCTGGGCTGCGTCAGCCCTGCGGTGGCGGAGCACGGACACGGCGGAGAGGAGGACGACGACTGCGGCCATGAATGCCTGGAACAGGAGGGTCTCCCGGTAGGGGTACAGGCCCAGGTAGTCCTGCGTGGGCCACCCCTCGACGTAGGTCGCCGGGATGATGTCGCCCTCAATCAGGGCGTGGGCGCCGCCGCCGGCGAAGATCACGACGAGGACGGCCATGAGGAAACTCGTGATGGCGAAGAAGGGCCGTAGCGGAATCCTCACACTGGTGAAGCGGATGAGCAGGAAGACGACCACGAGCACCACCGCCCCGGCGGCGAAGCCCTGCCAGATGCTGGCCGAGCCGGAGGGGTCCATGGCGAACAGGGCCTCGTAGAACATGACGGTTTCGGCACCCTCACGGAAGACCGCCAGGAATGACAGGGAGGCCAGCGCCCAGAAGCCGCCGTCGGAGATGGAGGCCTCCGCCTTGTCCTTGATGTAGCGGTTCCAGGAGGCAACCGAGGACTTCGACAGCATCCAGTTGGAGGTGAACAGCAGCATGGCCATGGCGACCAGCGCCACCACGCCCTCCAGGATCTCCTGGTGGGCGGAGGCGGAGTCGTACAGCCAGGCGAAAAGGAGCGCCACCAACCCGGAGCCGGCCAGCCCCAGTACCACGCCGGCGTAGATGTACTTGACTCGTTCCCGCATGCCCGCCTTGAGCAGGTAGGCGATAACCGCGGCGACCACCAGGATCGCCTCCAGGCCCTCGCGCAGCAGGATCACGAAGGCCTGCCCGAAGGAACCAGTGAGCAGGGCCCTGACCGGGCTGATGCTCTCGGCCGCTCCGCCGTCGAGCGCCGCACCGTCCTCGGTCAGGTAGTTCTTGAGCGTCTCGGCCTCTGCGGTGATCTGCGTAATGTCGGCGCCGCCCACCATGGCCTTGCGGACGACCTTGAACTGGTTCTCCACCTCCGATACGCGGGCTCCGGAGATGGCGGACATGACGGTCTTCTCGAACCCGAGCTTCTCGTAGTAGCCGTAGTAGGCGTTGTTGACGTCTGCGGCGCCGCCCTCGCGATCCCCGGAGGCGGCCTTGTCCACACCGGAGTCGATGAGCTCGTTCATCTCGGCGGCCACGTCCGCCCAGGTGCGCTCACCGCGGCCCTCATTGACGCGGGTCTTGTTGGCCTGGAGCTCGGCCCGCTCGGTGGCGATGGCGGCAGCCTGGTCGGCGGCGTAGGTGCGCGGGTCGGGCAGGTCGGCCAGCTCGTCGAGCCGGCCGGCGCTCTCGGTCAGGGAGTCGGACAACCCGGTGACGCCGGAGTCGATGGCCTCGTCATTACCGGGGGCGTAGGCGGCCCGGCGCAGGTCGGTGAAGTCCTGCCGCTGCTCGGATGCGGTTTCCGCGCCGAGGTTGTCGGTGGTGACGACCTGCATGTTGGAGGCGACGTATCCGGAGTTGTAGGCGCGCTGGAAGGCGGCGGCGGCGCCGGAGGTGTCGCCTGCGGCGTAGGAGTCGGCGGCGGCGTCGAGCTGCGCGGAGATGGCGTCCGCCACGGCGGTCCAGGAGTCGTAGTCCGTGTCGGACTCGGCGGCACGGGCCGGGGACCACAATCCGCCCAGCACACCGGCAAGCAGCAATGCCACACCTAGCGCGATGACGGCGCGCGCCGGGCTGGAGACGCGGCGTTCCTGGGTAGGGGCACTGGGCATGTGGCCGGATTCCTTCGCGTGATGAGCGGGGTCAGGCGAGCCTCCCTATGCTTAGGCGAGGCTGGCCTGTATCCGAAAGAGTAAGCTCACATAATTGGATACGTCAAAGCCGAATCACTTGCCGGCTGACGCCGCGTCATGATCGGATGCGACGCAAAACGCCAGGTCAGGGAGGTTGTATGCGCGCACCGAGTACCCCGAGCGGGCTCGTCCAGGCCTGGCGCTTCGAGGCCACCGGCTGTCCCTGGAAGGTCCTTACACGCGATCGACTTCCCGACACGCTGCGCAAACGGATCACGGAGCGCATCAGTGCGTTCGAGGACGTCTGGTCCCGTTTCCGGCCCGGCTCACTGGTCCGGCGCGCGGCCGCCGGAGCCCTTCCCCGCCGGGCCGACGGCGGGGTGGAGCTGAGCCTGCCCCCGGGCTCAGGCACCCTGCTGGACCTGTACGACCGACTGCATGCGGTCACGGACGGACGCCTCGACCCGCTGGCCGGCGCGGACCTGGCGGAGCTCGGCTACGACGCCGAATACAGCTTCGCGGTGCGCGATGGCGCCGCCCATCGCTTGGGTGCAGTACACGGACGCGCCACCTGGGCCGGCTGGGCCTGCCACCGCGGCGACCTGCTGGTGCTGCGCGGGCCGGCGCTAATCGACGTCGGTGCCGCCGGCAAGGGGTTCTTGGCCGACCTGCTCGCCGACTGGCTGCGAGACGCCGCCTACGAGGAGTACCTGATCGACGCCGGGGGCGATCTGCTGGTGCATTGCGCCGAGCCGGTACGCATCGGGCTGGAGCTTCCCGGGGCGGGCGGGCACCCGGGCGCGCAGGGCAGGGGGGCAGCCCATGAAGCGGGCGGTAGCACCGGGGAGGTGATCGGCGTGGTGGAGCTGACCGACGGGGCCGTGTGCGCCTCGGGGGTCTCCCGCCGCACCTGGGGCCCGGGCCTGCACCACATCCTGGACGCGTACACGGGCCTGCCCGTGGCGGGGGCGAGCGCCGTCGTCGCCACCTGGACGGTGACACGCAGCTGCGCGGAGGCCGACGGGCTGGCCACGGCGCTGTTCGTGGCCGATCCGGCCCGCCTGGCCGCAGCCGGCTTCGACTACGACTTCGCCCTGCTGCGGGCCGACGGCTCCGCGGCTGCCTCCCGCACCTGGCGCGACCTGCCCGCCGAGCTCTTCACCTCCCCTCACCCAGGTCGGTAGACGTTACGTGCCGAGGTCGGTAGGCGTTACGTACCCGGGTCGGCCGTTGGCCGAGGATCGCGCAGCAGGCAGTCGCGCACGGCCGCCACGATCTGCTCGTCAGTGAGCCCGAGTTCCCGCATGCCAGTTACGCAGTACGCCGCCAGCTCGGCGGCGCTGCGCCCGCCCATGGGCGCGGGCGGTGCGACGATCGTGCCGGTGCGCCGATTGGTGCGGACCAGACCGGCCTGCTCGAGCTCCCGGTACGCTCGGGCGACGGTCCCCGGAGCGACCCCGAGGTCCGCCGCAAGCCGACGCACCGAGGGCAGTCTCGCCCCGACGTCGAGGTCCCCCGCAACGATCTGCGCCCGCAACTGGTCCCGGATCTGCTCGAAGGGGGGAGTCTGACCGGAAGCGTCGACTTTCAGCACGCCCGGCCCCCCTGCGCCGACGCCGACAGGTCATAGTCGCGCCACAGCACCAGGGAGGGGTTGCGCACCCGCCGTCCACGCTGCCACGGCACGAGGATCACCGCCCAGCACACGAGCCCCATGAGGAGGGCTGCCAGCCCCAGGAGCGCGGTCAGCTCCATCCCCCGGGCGCGCACCTCCGGGGCGATCAACCAGGTGGCGGAGGTCCCAAGAACAACCAGGGTCGCCAGGAGCCCGGCGCCGACGACCACGTCAAGCACCCCCCGGACGGCGCCCGAGCGCAGCGCATCATCCCAGGCGAGCTCGAGGTCGCTGTGCGCCCGCTGGGGGCGCTCGGCCAGAACCATTGCGAGCCGCAGGCAGAAGACTTCCGCCGCGCACAGGCACACCCCTGCGGCGATGACTGCCGCGGGCACCAGCCACCCGCCATCCGGGCGCAGCGGGGTCAGTGCCCACACCCCCAGGGCGGCGACGCAGGCGAGGGCGGTGGCCAGGACCGATAGGAGCGCCGCACGGCGGTCCCAGCGATCGCAGTACTCCCTCCATGTCGTGGCTCGGGCGCGCGCCACCCGGGGTGCGGTGGGTAGAGGATCGACCGCCTCCCGCATCAGCCCGATGATGGCGCCGGTCGCATGTCCAAGCGCAGTCGCCAGGAGCGTGATCAGCGGCACGAGGTGGGCGGCACCGACCGCCTGCGCCGCCACGGCCACCACGACTCCCACCACCCAGCCACCCCAGCCCCAGGCGATGGCGGCACGCGACCGGAGACGCAGGCGTGAGAGAACCTGTTGCCGAAGGTCGGGCGGCAGCGCGAGCCCCTGTCCGGCCAGGTAGTCCTCTGTGCGTTGATCCCGGCCAGAGCCGGGGCCGTCCCGGAGCGCGCTCGCGGCGGGCAGTTGGAATACGACGGCGGCGACGATTACCCATATGACGAATGCCGACATCTCGACCTCCCACTCAGTGTATCAACACACCCAGTGTGTCAGTACACGGCGAGGGAGTCAACTCGCGCGGGTACGCCCATCGAATCCAAGCCGCTCACGACGCGCGCCCTCAAGGCATCACCATTCCTGATCGCGAAGCCGCGCAGGCGGCCTACCGCGGCCCATGCGCCCCGGGACGAATCATCGGCATACCGATGGCCACCGGCGCCGCGTCCGGCTCGGGCTCCGCGTGGGCCTCACGGCGCCGCCGCTCCCAGGCATCCCCGGCGCGGGTACGCCGCACCTCGAAAAGGGCGGGGCCGTCGTCCGTCCAGATGCGGTCCCCGGCGCTCCGCACCGAATCGGCCGCGAGCGCACCGCCGGCCCCGGTGCCGCAGCGGGCGGAGTCGGCAATGAGATTGTGGGGGGCGCCGTGCGTCACCCGGACGGTAAGCATGTCGCCGGGCCGCGGGGCACCGGCGGCGTAGTCGTCGGCAGCCAGCCCCACGGGCAGGGCGGCGTGCACCAGGCGGTTGTCGTCGGCGCGGCCGGAGATGCGGGCCGTGGCCTGGTCGCGGCGCCCCTCACCTTCGGCCACGAGGATCTCGACGGTACGCCCCTCCTGGCGCTCGTTCTCCTCCCGGGTAATGCGGCGCACGAGCTCATCCAGCCGGGCGTAGCGCTCCTTGACCACCTCGAGCGGCACCTGGTCGGGCATGCCGGCGGCCGGGGTACCCGGGCGCGGGGAGAACTCGAAGGTGAAGGCGGAGGCGAAGCGGGCCTGCTCGACGACGTCGAGGGTGGCCTGGAAATCCGCCTCGGTCTCCCCGGGGAAGCCGACAATCAGATCGGTGGTGATGGCGGCTTGCGGCATCCGGTCACGCACCCGCTCGAGGATGTCCAGGAACCGGCGGGTGCGGTAGGAGCGTCGCATGGCCCGCAGGACCCGGTCCGAGCCGGACTGCAGCGGCATGTGCAGGCTGGGCATGACCGTGGGCGTGTCGGCCATGGCATCGATGACGTCGTCGGTGAAGGCGGCCGGGTGGGGGCTGGTGAAGCGCACCCGCTCAATGCCATCCACGTTCCCGGCCGCGCGCAGCAGGCCGGCGAAGGCACCGCGCTCACCGAAGCCGACGCCGTAGGAGTTGACGTTCTGACCGAGCAGGGTGACCTCGATGGCACCCTGGGCGGCCACGGCCTCCACCTCCGCCAGCACGTCCCCGGGGCGCCGGTCGCGCTGCTTGCCGCGCAGGGAGGGCACGATGCAGAAGGTGCAGGTGTTGTTACAGCCCACCGCGATGGACACCCAGGCGGCGTAGGCGGATTCGCGGCGCGTGGGCAGGGTGGAGGGGAAGACCTTCAGCGACTCCTCGATCTCGACGGCGGCCTCGGCATTGTGGCGGGCGCGGTCCAGCAGCGCGGGCAGCACGTCGATGTTGTGGGTGCCGAAGACGACGTCGACCCACGGGGCCTTCTCAACGATCCCCTCCCCCATCTGCTGGGCGAGGCAGCCGGCCACGGCGATCTGCATGCCGGGCCGCTCCCGCTTGACGGCCGCGAGTTGCCCCAGGTTGCCGAACAGGCGCGTGGCGGCGTTCTCCCGCACGGAGCAGGTGTTGATGATGACGACGTCCGCACCGCCGTCGCCGGCCGCAGTGGCGCGCGCCGCGACCTCAGGAACATCCTCGGCGCGGCGGTAGCCCGCCTGCTCCAGCAGGCCGGCCATGTGCTCGGAGTCGTGGACGTTCATCTGGCAGCCGAGCGTGCGCACGTGGTATGTGCGCGGCAGCAGCTCGCGCACGGGCGTGAGTGCGGGCGCAGGCGCGGCTGCGTGGGGAACACTGGTACGGGGTGTATCGGTGACGGTCATCGCCAGCAGTCTAGAGCCCACCCCTACCCCATGGGCTTACGTGGGACCTTTCGCCCCGGCAGGCCTTTCGGGTGATTTCCGTAACGTCGTCGCCCACCCGCCGTAACATGCCAGAAACACACCTGGCCCATTGCCGACATGGACTGCGGATGTCATTGCGGCATGAATGCCACACCCACGCCAGTGCCCGGGCACGCTGACCACCGGGAGGCGCTCGTTGAGATCATTGGCCTCAACAAGCACTTTGGCGATCTGCACGTGCTCAAGGACATCAACCTCTCCGTGCACCGGCAGGAGGTGGTCGTAGTCCTGGGGCCGTCCGGATCGGGAAAGTCGACCCTGTGCCGCACCATCAACCGGCTGGAGTCCATCGACTCCGGCATCATTCGCATTGACGGCCAGGAGCTGCCGCAGGAGGGCAAGGACCTGGCCCGGCTACGGGCCGACGTCGGCATGGTCTTCCAGTCCTTCAACCTGTTCGCCAACAAGACCATTCTCGACAACGTCACCCTCGGCCCCATCAAGGTGCGCGGGACCCCCAGGGCCGAGGCCGAGGAGCAGGCGCGCCAGCTGCTGCGGCGGGTGGGCGTGGAGACCCAGGCAGCCAAGTTCCCGGCCCAGCTGTCCGGCGGCCAGCAGCAGCGCGTCGCCATCGCCCGGGCCCTGGCGATGCGCCCTAAGGTGATGCTCTTCGACGAGCCCACCTCCGCCCTGGACCCCGAGATGGTCAAGGAGGTCCTCGATGTCATGACCGAGCTGGCGGCTGAGGGCATGACTATGATCATCGTCACTCACGAGATGGGCTTTGCCCGCCAGGCCGCCGACCGCGTTGTCTTCATGGCTGACGGCGCCATCGTGGAGCAGGCTCCGCCCGACCAGTTCTTCACCAGCCCGCGCACCGACCGGGCCAAGGACTTCCTGTCCAAACTCATCACGCACTAAGCGTGCGGGCGGTCGCCGACGCTACGGCGCGTCACTCGGCTCACCCCAGCGACAACCATTCACACAGGAGGCCGGCATGGCACCCATCCTTCACACTCCTCGTGGCCGACGGCGCCCGCGCACCGGCCCGGGTCTTCGCGCCCGCGCCCTGGCGGCGGTCATCATCGGCCTGGCGGTGGTCATGACGCCGCTGGCGGCCTGCGGTGCCGACTCCGCCGGCTCCGGGCACACCATCCGCATCGGCATCAAGTTCGACCAGCCCGGCATGGGCCTGAAGGACGGCGCACGCTACACCGGCTTCGACGTCGAGATGGGCCGCGCCATAGCGGGCAAGCTCGGCTACACCGAGGACGAGATCACCTGGATCGAGGCCGTCTCCGCCCAGCGCGAGACAATGCTGCAGAACGGGCAGGTGGACATGGTCATCGGCACCTACTCGATCACCGACGCGCGGCGGGAGAAGATCACCTTCGCCGGGCCATACTTCATAGCCGGCCAGGACCTGCTCGTGCGCACCGGCTCCGACATCAACGGGCCCGATGACATGGACGGGCACATCCTGTGCTCAGTGGAGGGATCAACCTCGGCACAGACCATCCGCGACAACTACTCCTCCGGCTCCGTGCAGCTGTTCCCAGTGCGCTCCTACTCCCAGTGCGTGGAGTTCCTGGCGGCGGGCACGGTGGATGCGGTTACCACCGACAACATCATCCTGGCGGGTTTCGCCGCACAGCCGAACTACACCGGCAAGGTGGAGGTAGTCGGCAACGCCTTCTCCGAGGAGCACTACGGTGTCGGCCTGCCCAAGGACGGCGCCGAGCGCTGCCGCGCGGTCAACCAGGCCATCACCCAGATCATCGCCGAGGGCACCTGGAGCCGGCTCCTGGAGGAATCCGTGGGCACGTCCTTCGATCCCGACACGGCGCTCAACCCGCCTGCGGTCGACGACTCGCTGTGCGAGTAGCCCCGCCCACTCCCGGATCAAGGAAAGGAAGAGTCATTGAGTGAGCTGCTTTCCCAGTACAACATCCTTGGCGCGTTCCTAGTCAATATCGAGCTGACCGTCTTCTCCGCGCTCGGCGCCGCCCTGCTGGGCACGGTCCTGATGATCATGCGGGTCAGCCCCATGGGGTCACTGCGCGGATTCGCCACGGCCTTCACCAACATCGTCATGAATATCCCGCTGACCCTGATCATCCTGGCCTGCTCACTGGGCCTTTACGGGCAGCTCGGCATCGTGGTCTCCGGCCGGTGGGGTGACCAGTGGCTGGCGCGCAACTCCTTCTGGCTGACGGTCATCGGCCTGAGCGTGTACACGGCGACCTTCGTGTGCGAGGCGCTGCGCTCCGGCCTGAACACCGTCCCGCGCGGGCAGGCAGAGGCCGCCCGTGCAATCGGCCTGGGCTTCGGGCAGACCATGAGCTCGATCATCCTGCCGCAGACGCTGCGCGGGGCGGTGGCACCGCTGGGCAACACGCTGATCGCCCTGGCGAAGAACACCACGGTCGCCTCGGCCGCCGGCGTCGCCCAGGCCGCCTCGGTCATGTCCGACATGTTCGAGTTCTCCCCGCAGCACCTGCTGGCGATCTTCGCCATCTTCGCGATCGGCTGGACCATCATCGTCCTGCCGATCGGGCTGCTCACAACCTCCCTTTCCCGAAAGCTGGCGGTGGCACGATGAACGACCAGTCGCTCCTATTCGACTTGCCGGGCCCCAAGGCCCTGCGCCGCGAGCGCATCGGCAACGTAATCGGCGTGATCCTCCTGGTGGCGCTGGGGGCGTGGGTGATCGCGGCCCTGGCCGCCAAGGACCAGTTCACAGCCGCGCGGTGGGCGCCCTTCCTGACCGCGTCCGCCTGGACTGACTACTTGCTGCCCGGCCTGTGGGCGACGCTGCGTGCCGCGGCCGTGGCACTGGTGGCCGCCTTCGTCTTCGGTGTTGCCTTCGGCCTGGGGCGGCTCGCGGACGCCCGCCTGGTGCGCTGGCTGAGCACCGTAGTGGTGGAGTTCTTCCGGGCGGTACCAGTCCTGGTGCTCATGCTGTTCTTCTACTTCATGTTCTCCCAGGTCTCCTTCGTCCCCGCGAGCTCGGCGGCCTTCTGGGGCGTAGTGACGGCCCTGACCCTGTACAACGGCTCGGTGGTGGCCGAGCTGGTCCGCTCCGGTATCCACTCCCTGCCCTCCGGCCAGCGGGAGGCGGCCCTGGCGATTGGGCTCACCCCGACGCGCTCGCGCCGACTCATCGAGCTGCCCCAGGCGCTGGTGGCGATGATGCCGGCCATGATCAGCCAGCTGATCGTGGCACTGAAGGACACGGCGCTGGGCTACATCATTACCTACTCCGAGCTGCTGGCCGCGGGCAGCCTGCTGGGCAGCGCGAAGGCGAACCTGATCCCGTCCCTGATCGTGACCGCCGCCATCTTCGTGGTGCTCAACTTCGGGATGTCCTGGTTGGCGCAGCGGCTGGCGGACCGGCTCAGCCGCCGCACCAGCGAGGAGATGACTACGGTCACCGGCATCGCCACCGCGGCGGATGTGGCGGACATTCCCGCCCCGACGACGCCGCAGCAGCCGCGCTGAGCCCGAGCGCTCAGGCGGAGGGGCGGGACTGCTCGCGCCGCCGGGCGAGCCGGGCATCGTGCTCGGCGGCCGCCGCGAAGGCGGCACCGGGCGCGGCCACTGAGCCGAAGCTGGCCAGATCGCGGCGGAAGACGACGGCGGCCAGCCAGTCCATCATGATGCGCACCTTCCGGTTCAAGGTGGGCATGGCGTAGACGTGGTAGCCCCGGTGAGCGGTCCAGGCCAGGAAACCGCGCAGGTTGTGGCCCATGATGCGGGCCACGCCCTTGCCGATACCCAGGGAGGCGACGGTGCCGAGATTCTCGTGCCGGTAGGAGTTCAGCCGGGGCTCGTGAGCGCCGCCGGCCGCCAAGGTGGCCGCCAGGTTCTCAGCCAGTACCTTGGCTTGGCGCACGGCGTGCTGGGCGGTGGGGGCGCAGGTGGCGTCCGGTTCTGCGCTGGTGAGGTCCGGCACGGCCGCGCAGTCGCCGGCCCCCCAGGCGCCCGCGACGACGACGCCGTCGCGGGCCACTTGCAACGTGGGCAGGGCGGTCACGCGACCGCGCGCATCGATCGGCAGATCGGAGTCCGCCAGTACCGGGGCTGCCTTCACGCCGGCGGTCCACACGATGGTGTCGGCGTCGAACTCGGTTCCGTCGGACAGGACCACGTGCCCGTCGACGCAGGAGTTAAGGAAGGTGGACAGCCGCACGTCGATGTCCCGCTCGCGCAGCTGCTGCAGGCCGTAGCCGGACAGCTCCTCGGTCAGCTCCGGCAGGATGCGGCGGGTGCCCTCCACCAGCACGAAGTGCACGTCCTCCTGTGCGATGCTGGGAATCTTGGCGACGGCGGCGCGAGCCATGTCCTCCAGCTCGGCAATCGCCTCCACGCCGGCGAATCCTCCGCCGACGAACACGAAGGTCAGCAGGCGCCGACGGCGGTCGTGGTCCCACGTGGAGGCGGCGTCCTCGATACGGGAGAGCACCCGGTTGCGCAGCGCCAGGGCCTCCTCCACCTGCTTGAAGCCGAGGGCCTGCTCCGCCAGGCCGGGAATGGGGAGGGTGCGGGCCTCGGCGCCCAGGGCCAGCACCAGGTAGTCATAGGCGAGCGGGTACGGCTCTGGGGCCACGAGCGTGGATTCCGGGACCGGGGGCGTGATGGTGATGGTGCGGCTGGCGTGGTCAATGGCGGTGACCGAGCCGGTGAGGATGGTGATGCCGTCCAGGCTGCGGCGGTGGGAGGCGACCACGTGCCGCGGCTGGATGGAGCCTGCGGCGACCTCCGGCAGGAAGGGCTGGTAGGTCATGTACGGGCGCGGGTCGACGACGGCGATCTCGACCTCGTCGGTGTTCAGCCGCCTGCGCAGCGCCCGGGCTACGGTGAAGCCGACGTAGCCGCCACCGGCGATGATCACGCGTGGCGGGCGGTGACGGTCGGCGTCGACGGAGACGGCGGGCACGCGCGGACGGGGCGTGCGGGCGGTGAGGGCGATTGCGGCGCCCGCAGCGGCGAGGCCCGCGGCGCCCATGGCGATGGCGACAGGACGTCTCATAGGGAAAATGTAAGGGTTGCCTTACGTAAGAGGAAATCAATGCCGATGCCGCTCCCCATGATTCACCTCACACCTGCGTCCCCGCGCGCCCCAGGCCAACTTCTGTAACAGCCCGGCACCAGCCGCGTACCGCCCGTGCCACGGCACCAGCCCGCCCCGGTGACACCCAGGGAAATAACGCTTGCGAAAACCGTGACATGCCTGTTTTACTCCCCGTTGTCCCAGACATTGACCCAGGAGCCTTAGTAATGCGACTTCGTAATCTCCCCCGCCGTACGGCCGCACTGGTCGCCGCCTCCGCCCTGGCCGCTGCGGCGGCATGCTCCTCCCCCACGGCGACGCAGGCCGGCTCCTCCGCGGCAGCCTCGCCTAGCCGCACCACCTACGGCACGCAGACCCCTCTGGCGGGTAACTTTGAGGCCTCGGGACTAACCGCCACCACGCTCAGTTTCAAGGCAGAAACGGGCACGGTCTACGCGGACGAGGCAGGTGTTACCTACATCGAACCGCGCACGGACGCCTCCGCGGACCTGACGGTTCGGCGTGCGCTGTGGGACGGTACCGAAGCCTGGTCCACCGCCGTGGCGGTGCCCGACGACGTGGCCGACATGCATCTGCGGCTGAGCGCGGACCCGGGGATCGGCGTCGTCTCGGTGTGGTTCGCCGGACCAGACGAGACGAGTGAGGACGAGATCCTCCTGCGGAACACCGAGGCCATGGCGAATCAGGTCACCTGGCTGGAGCTGGAGACCGGCCGGGCCGCCTCCGAGGATCTGGCGACGGCGGCATTCGAGTACGCGGGCGTGTCGGTGCGCTCCAATGAGAACTTCGCGGGCGCGATCGTCATGGAGGACGACTCAACGACCTCCGGCGTGCTGTACGTCAACGCCGACCTCTCGTTGACCGGATCGAGCTGGGGTGAGCTGCTCTCAGCCGAGGGCGACTTCCAGCTGAGCGACGTGGCCCAGTGGAATGGCACGCCGCTGTTCACCCTCACCGACAAGCAGGTTGACACCAACAACATCGTGCAGCTCGGCCCCGCCGAGCTGCTGATCGCCGACAGTGACAGCGTTCGGTTCATCCCTGGTCCCACGCACCTGGGGCTGAAGCACAACGAGGACCTGTGGCTGGTGGATGAGACGGGTGCCGTCGTCGAGGTGGACACCAGCGCCTGCGAGCTGGGTGAGAACCACCAGTACCCGACCATCTCCGACACCGCCCTGTATGCAGGCCTCGCTCGCGTCACCCTTGATGATCACTCCTTGGAGTGCCTGGCCGATCTCGCTCCCACTGCGGACGCCAAGATCGCCGGGGAGTTCTCCGACGGCAGCCTGCTGCTCACCTCGACCTTATACGGGGCCGATGTGCAGGGCACCTGGTTGGTTCCGGCGGACCGCTCAGAGGCCGTGAAGCTGGACAACACTTTCAACTCGACTGAGGTGCACTCCGACTACATCGTCCAAATCACCGACGGCGCCGAGGTCACGTTCGTAGACGTCTACGACTACCGTGACCTGACGCTGCCGCAGGAGTGACACCGGGTGTCATCCCCAGCCGAGTTCCGGCAGGGTGCGCGCCTGCACCCAGCGCTGGGCGCACCGTCTAAGTGGGCGCAACTGGCCGCACACCACGCAGCCCCTACCCCCACATAGGCAATACGACCTAGGCGCCCCACTCGGTTTCCGATGCAGCCTCCGGGCTCATGCGCACGGCCCCGGTGCCGGCCCCCTCCTCCGCCAGAGCACGCTCGACGGCACGCGCGGCTACGTCGGCGCCGTACCCCTTGCGGCCCAGTGCGGCCAGGGCGCGGCGCCGACGTACAGCGGGCTCAAGCCCACGGCTGGCAGCTAGTCGCTTGCGCGCCAGCACCAGGGCGGCCGCATCCTCGTCCTCGCCATCGATCTGGGCCAGGGCGGCGTGGATGTGTCCCTCCCCCAGGCCCTTGCGGCGTAGCTCGTCCGCGATAGCGCGCCGGGCGGCTCCCTTCTCCGCAAAGCGGGTACGGGCCAGGCGGGCGGCATAGGCGGCGTCGTCAATCACCCCCGCCGCCTCAAGCCGGTCCAGAACCTCCCGGGCGACGGCGGGGTCGGTCTGCTTACGCTCCAGCAGCAGCGCCAGTGCCGCGCGCGGTGCAGCGGAGCGGTCGAGGCGGCGCAGGACGATATCCCTGGCCACCTCGACCTGCTCGGTGTGCGCATCCGGGGTGAGCCAGGGCATCAGAAGCCGCCGGCGTCCTCACCGAACATGGCGTCGGCCTCCTCGGCCGCAGCCGCCTTCTTCTTGCGTCCGCCCGCCTTGGACGCAGTTGCCGCAGTGCCCTTCCCGCCCGCAGGGGCAGTCTGCGCAGCGGCGGCCTGCTCCGCAGCCTCCTGCTCCGCCTCCTCGCGGGCCTTCCGGCCCGGCTCGCCAATGCCGAGAGCAGCCAGGATCTTGTACTCGATCTCATCGGCGAGCTCAGGATTGTCCTTGAGGAAGGTACGCGCGTTCTCCTTACCCTGGCCGAGCTGGTCGGTGCCGTAGGTGAACCAGGCGCCGGACTTGCGCACAATGCCGTTCTCCACGCCCAGGTCAAGGATGCCGCCCTCCCGGGAGATGCCCTGTCCGTAGAGAATGTCGAACTCGGCCTGCTTGAAGGGCGGAGCCATCTTGTTCTTGACGACCTTCGCCCGGGTGCGGTTGCCAACCGGCTGGTCGCCGTCCTTAAGGGTTTGGATGCGGCGCACGTCGATACGCACGGAGGCGTAGAACTTCAGGGCCTTGCCGCCGGTGGTGGTCTCGGGGTTGCCGAAGAACACGCCGATCTTCTCACGCAGCTGGTTGATGAAGATGGCTGTGGTACCGGTGGCCGACAGGGCACCGGTGATCTTGCGCAGCGCCTGGCTCATCAGCCGCGCCTGCAGGCCGACGTGCGAGTCGCCCATCTCACCCTCGATCTCAGCCTTGGGCACGAGGGCGGCTACGGAGTCGATGACAATGATGTCCAGTCCGCCGGAGCGGATGAGCATGTCCGCGATCTCCAGGGCCTGCTCGCCCGTATCCGGCTGGGAGACCAGCAGGTTGTCGGTGTCTACGCCCAGAGCTTTGGCGTAGACCGGGTCCAGGGCGTGCTCGGCGTCAATGAAGGCGGCATTGCCGCCGGCCTTCTGCGCGTTGGCGACGGCGTGCAGCGCGACTGTGGTCTTGCCGGACGACTCCGGCCCGTAGATCTCTACTACACGGCCACGCGGTAGTCCACCGATGCCCAGGGCGACGTCGAGTGCGACGGAGCCGGTGGGGATTACCGACACCGGCGGCCGGGAGTCGTCTCCGAGTCGCATGACGGAGCCCTTGCCGAAGGACTTATCGATCTGGGCGAGGGCGGTGGCCAGGGCCTTGGAGCGGTCCTGCGTCTGGGTTGCAGCGGGCATTGGTATTCCTCTGTTCTCGTGCGGCTCTCCGCCGCGGTGGCTACGTCTGGTCCTGGTTGCGGTACCCCTCTCCGGGGCTCACGAGCGACGTTATGCCGGACCACTGACATGTATCACCACCGCTTAACCGTCCCTGTGGACGCGGGGTGCGTCAACGCCGCCTGTGGACAACAGTAGGCGAACAACTGTTCGAATAGCGGCTGTATTCACCGCGTGTCGCGGCGGCGAGCGCGCGGGTCATCGCGGAACACCCAGCGTTCCGCCTCATTGCGATCAGTGTCATCGCACAGGGCGTGCCAGACATCACGCGGCGGCACTCCCGCGTTCAGAGCTTCCACGCTGGTGCGCCCGATGCCGGTCAGGACCAGGTCCTGGGCCAGCGAGCGCCCGTAAACCGAGCCGAACACAGCGTCAACCGCGCGCCAGAACTCCGAGTGCTTCATCTTGCCTCACATCGTGCTTCATGCGTTTCTTCACCGGGGCCGACCGGACCTGGAGCGGTATCGCGGACCGCCCCTTGCCGAGCCGCAGCCCATTTTCCGGTGCCGGTGCCGGGATCCCGCCGCAGGCCACTGCGAGCTCGCCCACACGGACCGCCGTCGGCGGCGTGCCTGCCGGGAAGCCACAACGGTTCACCGGTCCGACGCAGCTGTGCCCGGGCGCTCACCGCCGCAGCGGCAGCACCCGGGCACAGTTCTGCTCAGCCTCCGAATGTCTCTGGCCGAGTCAATACAGCCGAGTCGGCGGTCAGCGCAGGGGCATGCCCTGCTGCCGAACAAGCTCATCCGGAATCGTGTCCGGCACGGCCACGCCCTCGGCCACGGCGATGCGGTCGGAAACCTCACGCAGTACCGCGGACAGGGGGGCGTCCAGTGCCTGGCAGATCGCGGCCAGCAGCTCCGAGGAGGCCTCCTTCTGCCCACGCTCCACCTCGGAGAGGTAGCCGAGGGACACGCGGGCCTGCCCGGAGACCTCACGCAGGGTGCGTCCCTGGTGCTGGCGAACCGAGCGGAGTACCTCGCCGATCTCCCGACGCAGGAGGATACTGTCATGCTTACTCGCCGTGTTCTCTACGACGGCGCCGCGCCCCGCCACGGGGGCCTGCCGCATCGGCGCGCGGCCGACCGGGCGCGCGGAGCGGTTGGTGCGGGTGTGAGTCACGTTGTTCATCGTGTGGCACAACCATTCATCTGCCGGTTTCATTCCCGCCTCCGGCGGATCATTCCCCGGCGGCGCTGCCCAGATCCTCGCCGAGAAATCTGGGAGGAACCTGGAGGTCGCGTAAGTGTCCTCGAGGTCCGCCAGGCAAAGCCGTCCCTGCCAGTCCACTCGCCTCCACCAGCGACCGGGTCACGCCGGCGGAGCGGCCTCCAGCAGTGCCCCGGCCAGGGCCAGCACCGCAGTAGTGGTGTTGTCGCGCACGGCGATCCGGTCCCCGGACAGATGAAGCTCGCGCGCAAGCACGCCCCAGGGGGAGGCCACGGCCACATGCACGGTTCCCGCCGGATGCCCATCGGCGTCCCCGGGACCGGCCACACCCGTTGTGGCCAGGCCGAGGTCCGTACCCATGAGCCGTGCCACGCCCACCGCCATCTGCTTGGCGACCTCACCATCCACCGGTCCAGTGGCGGCCAGGCGCTCGGGGTCAACTCCTAAGACCTGCTCCTTGATCCGGGTGGCGTAGGCGACTACGGCGCCGACGACGACGGCGGAGGCCCCGGGAACACTCACCAGTGTTGAGGTCACCTCGCCGCCGGTCAACGACTCGGCCACGGCCAGCGTGAGGTTCTTCGCCTCCGCCTTGGCCAGCAGGAAGCGTGCAGCCTCCACGAGTGTGCCGCGGCTACCGTCCGCCACCGGCTCCCCGGCCGCGCTCCCACCGGCGGGGGCCTGCTCCATCGGCGTCGTCACGCGGATGCCTCCCCTCGAGCGATGCGACTGGCCTGGAGCACGTAATCCACCCCGGTAACCACCGTGACCACCACAGCGGCTCCGATCGCTACGTATGCGAGCGCCGTCAGCGCGTTGGCCGGCGCCTCCGGCAAGAACAGTGCCCAGGGCGTCAGCAGCCCGATAATGCCGGTCATCTGCAGCGTGGTCTTGAGCTTGCCCCCGCGGGAGGCGGCCATGACGGCGCGGCGCAGCATGACGAACCGCAGCAGCGTAATACCTAGCTCGCGCACGATGACGACTACCGTCACCCACCACCACAGGCGCCCGTCCGCGGACAGCAAGACGAAGGCGGACAGGGTCAGTGCCTTGTCGGCGATGGGATCGGCGATCTTCCCGAAGCTGGTGATCAGATTCCGGGAGCGGGCCAGCTGCCCGTCCAGCTTGTCCGTAAGCGCGGCGACTACGAACACCGCCGTCGCGGCCAGCCGAATCGGCTCACCGGGCTGGAGCATGAGCCAGATGAAGACAGGGACCAGTACCAGCCGCAGCACCGTCAGGGCGTTGGCAACATTGAGCAGCGGAGGCGCATCAGCGCCCCGGGCGGCGCCCGCCTCGGTGGGTGTGGTGTTCATCGCCACCAGCCTAGATGATTGGGGCCGGTACAGCCCCTACGACCGACCTCGGCACGTAACGTCTACCGACCTCGGCGAGGGGGCGGTGGGTATCCGCCGACTGAGTCACCAGGAGGCGCCGCGGCCGGTCAGGCTCCAGGCGTCCTCGGACTCCTCCTCAGCACCCAGGTCCTCCCATGACTCCGACTCGGGGACTCCCCGGTCCGCCTCCAGGGGATCCTCCCCGTAGCGGTCGGACGGCGGCGCAGCAGTGGCGCCGGTATCGGCCTGGCCGACCGCCTCCAGGTCCTCCCCGGTGCCCCCGGCCTCGTCCTGCTCGCTGCCGGGAGCGGCGCCCTCCCCCTTGATCCAGGCGAGCGTCTCCTCCAGCTGCTCGGGCTGCACCAGGACATCGCGGGCCTTGGAGCCCTCGGAGGGGCCTACGACCTCTCGCGTCTCAAGCAGGTCCATGAGCCGGCCGGCCTTGGCGAAGCCGACCCGCAGCTTTCGCTGCAGCATGGAGGTGGAGCCGAACTGGCTGGTGATGATCAGCTCTGCGGCCTGCAGCAGCAGGTCCATGTCATCGCCGATCTCCTCGTCGATCTGCTTCTTGACCTCCGGAACGATCACGTCCTCCCGGTAGTCGGGCTGCAGCTGGCCCTTGACGTGCTCCACTACCGCGCGGATCTCCGACTCGGTGACCCAGGAGCCCTGCACGCGCACGGGGGCGGAGGCGCCGGGACCCAGGTAGAGCGCATCGCCCTGGCCGGTAAGTGTCTCGGCGCCGTTCTGGTCCAGGATGACGCGCGAGTCCAGCTGGGAGGCGGTGGCGAAGGCCAGGCGCGAGGGCACGTTGGACTTGATCAGTCCGGTGACCACCTGGGCGACCGGGCGCTGGGTGGCCAGCACCAGGTGAATGCCGGCGGCGCGGGCCAACTGGGTGATGCGCTGGATGGAGGCCTCGACGTCCTTGGGGGCGGTCATCATCAGGTCCGCCAGCTCGTCGACCACCACCAGCAGGTAGGGGTAGGGGGCGATCACGCGCTGGGAGCCGGGCAGGGGCTGTACCTCGCCGGCGCGCACCGCCTTGTTGAAGTCGTCGATGTGCTTGAAGCCGAAGGAGGCCAGGTCGTCGTAGCGGGCGTCCATCTCCCGCACCACCCACTCCAGGGCCTCGGCGGCCTTCTTCGGGGAGGTGATGATGGGGGTGATCAGGTGCGGGATGCCCTCGTAGATGGTCAGCTCCACGCGCTTGGGGTCCACCAGCACCATGCGCACCTCCTCGGGGGTGGCCCGCATCATGATGGAGGTGATCATGGAGTTGACGAAGGAGGACTTTCCCGAGCCGGTCTGGCCGGCCACCAGCAGGTGCGGGGTCTTGGCCAGGTTGGTGACCACGTAGTCGCCCTCGACGTCCTTGCCCAGTCCCACCACCAGCGGGTGCGCCTGCTTCTTGGCGGCCTGGGAGCGCAGCACGTCTCCGAGCTTGACCATCTCCCGGTCGGAGTTGGGGATCTCCACCCCGATGGCGCTCTTGCCCGGGATCGGGGTGAGCAGGCGGATCTCGTCGGAGCCGACCGCGTAGGCAATGTTCTTGGCCTGGCTGGTGACGCGCGAGACGTTCACGCCGCGACCCAGGTGCACCTCGTAACGGGTGACCTGCGGGCCGCGCGTATAGCCGGTGACGGTGGCGTCCACGCCGAACTCCGTGAACACGTCCTGCAGCTTGTTGACGATGGCGTCATTGGCGTCGGTACGGGTGGCATGGCCGTGGCCGGGCTCGAGCAGGGAGTCCTCGGGCAGGCTGTAAGTGGAGCCGTCGGGCAGCTCCATCTGCCCCAGCGCGATCGCATCGGCAAAGTCCGGCTCATCGGCGACGGCGGGAGTCTCCTGCGTGACGGCGTCGGGCTCGGCGGGCGCAGCGGCCGCGCTGGGCGCAGCCGCTTCCGACCTGGCCTTGCCACCACCCTTGGCCCCCCTGCGCGCGCGGCGTGCGGGCGCGGGTGCGGCGGCCTCGGAGTCGAGCGGAACATCTACCGGGGGGTCCGGCAGGACGCTGGTCTCGGCATCGCTGGGAACGACGGCGGGGGCCGCATCGCTGCGATCGCTGCGCACCTTGGACCGCTTGCGGCGGCCACTGCCGCGGGGCCGCTCATCGGTCGCGATGGCGCTGCGGAAGGGCTCGTCGCCGTCATATGCGTCCAGCCGCGCCGTGGGGGCGGCATCGGCTGCGTCCGGGCCGGACACGGCCGAGCGCACCCGGCTCAGCGTCCGGGTGGCCAGACTGGGGGCCTCGACCGCGGAACCGCGCCGTTCAGCCAGCCACTCCCGGATCTCGGCAACCGTCTTGCCGGATATCACCAGGGCGGAGAAGGCGATCAGCAAGATGAACAGGATCACCGCGCCGATGGCGCTGAACAGGGTGGCCAGGGGGTAGCCGACCACCCAGCCGAGCAGCCCTCCCGCATTCTCCAGCGATCCGATGCCGAAATCGAGCGACGGGTTGCCGGAGCACACGTGGATGATGCCCGCCACCCCGGTGAGCACGCCCAGACTGCCGACTCCCACACGCACGTGTGTGGCATTCATGGCGCGGGCGCGCAGCATGGCCACGCCCAGTCCGGCGAGCAGCACCGGCACGATGATCCCGAGCACTCCCAGGGGCCCCGCGGCGATGTGGTGCAGCACGCCGCCTGCGGCACCGGAGATGCCGAACCACTCGCGCAATCCGACAACGACGGCTAGCGCCAGTACGACGAACGCCCAGCCTGTGCGGCGATAGCGCCCGCCGGAGGGCTGGGAGGGGGGCGGCAAGGTCTTCGTGCGAGTTTTGGCCATGGTGGTCACCACGCTACCTGCGTGCTCGCGGAGCCATGCGCCTGCCACGCCGGACTAGGCGCGCAGGAACGCGTCGATCTCGTCTCGTCGCGGGGCGCGGGCCGGACCGATCCGGCTGACTGCCTCCGCGGCCGCGGCGTTCGCGCGCCTGGCGGCGGAGACCACATCGAGGCCGTCCATGAGTCCCACCACGAGCACACCCGTGTGCGTGTCGCCGGCGCCGGTCGTGTCCACCACGTCACGGGCGAATCCCGGAACCTCGATGCGATCGCCGTCGACGGGCCACATCACGCAGCCGTGCACGCCGGTGCGGCGCACGAGCAACCCGTTGGGGCAGGCTCGCCGCAGCGCCTCGGGACTGCCCAGGCGAGCAGTCAGCTGAGTGGTCTCGAAGTGGTTGCCGGTCAGCAGCGTGGTGCGGCGCAGAATCGGCATCAGCACGTGGTCGGGAATCTCCGGCTGCACGGGTCCCAGGTCAATGACCAGGCCGACGCCGTCGGGCAGGGTCAGCAGCCACGAGGTGAGCACATCGCGGCTGGACCGGTGCACCAAGTCGTAGCCGGTGGCGTAGACCCAGTCACCCGCCTGCAGCTCCAGGCGCTGTAGGTCCTCCAGCTGCGGCTCGGCCTCCACGCCCTCGGTGGTGATGAAGGTGCGCCTGCCGCTGGGCTCGATCAAGGTGGTGCAGGTGCCGATGTCACCCACCAGCTCCTCCACGAGCAGCTCCACGCCGTCGCGCATCATGGTTTCACGCACCTGAGCCGAGTTGGGCCCGGTCCCCAGGGTCGCAGCCAGGGCGGCGGGCAGTCCCTGGCGGGCGACGGCGGACACGACCGTGTAGCCGCCGCCGACCGTCGGCCCGGCGGAAGTGGCGGTCACGGCGCCGCCGGGAGCGGGAATGCGCGCAACGTGCAGGGGCAGGTCGATCAGGACTGATCCGGTGGAGATGAAGCAGGCCGGGCGGCGCATGGCCTTGTGCCCATTGCCCTTGCTGATCAGTCCGCTACGTATCCAGCTCATGCTTCGATTACCACGGGAACGATCATGGGCCGCCGCCGCAGGCGCCGACCGATCCACCGGCCCAGCGTGCGGCGCATGGCCTGCTGGAGGGAGTGGGCATCGGCATTGCCCTTGTCCAGCGCATCGGCCAAGGCGTTGGTGACGTCCGGCAGGACCTCGTCGAATACAGCCGGGTCCTCGGCGACGCCGCGGGCCTGAATGTCCGGCCCGGCCAAGATGGTGCCGGTCGAGGTCTCTACCACGGCGTACACGGACACGAAGCCCTCCTCGGCAAGGATGCGCCGGTCCTTCAGCTCTGACTCGTCGATCTCGCCGATTGAGGAGCCATCCACGTAAACGTAGCCGCAGGGCACGGAGCCGGCGATGCGGGCCTTGCCGTCGGCCAGGTCAACCACCACCCCGTCCTCGCACAGCATCACCCGCTTGGGGTCGACGCCGGTCTTGACCGCCAGGGCGCCATTGGCCACCAGGTGGCGGATCTCGCCGTGGATCGGCATGACGTTGCGGGGGCCGACGATGTTGTACACGTGCAGCAGCTCCTCGGAGGAGGCGTGGCCGGAAACGTGCACCTTGGCATTGCCCTGGTGGACCACCCGGGCCCCCAGGCGCATGAGCCGGTTGATAACCCGGTTGACGGAGTTCTCATTGCCGGGAATCAGGGAGGAGGCGAAGATGACCGTGTCTCCGGGCTCCACCGTCACCGAGCGGTGCTCGCCGTGCGCCATGCGGGACAGGGCCGCCATGGGCTCGCCCTGGGAACCGGTGACCATCAGCACCCGCTCGTCCGGGGGCAGCGACGCCAGGTCGCGGGCGTTGATGAGCACCCCCTCTGGAACGTTCAGGTAGCCACGTTCGGCAGCGATCCCCATATTGCGCACCATGGAGCGGCCGATCAGGGCCACGCGGCGACCGTGCAGGGCAGCCGCGTCCAGCACCTGCTGCACCCGGTGGACGTGGCTGGCGAAGGAAGCCACGATGATCTGCTGGTCGGACTCGGCGAAGACACCGTCCAGGACCGGGCCGATCTGATTCTCATGCCCGATCATGCCGGGGACCTCGGCGTTGGTGGAGTCCACGCAGAACAGGTCCACGCCCTCATCGCCGAAACGGGCGAAGGAGCGCAGATCCGTGATGCGCCCGTCGATGGGCAGGGAGTCGATCTTGAAGTCCCCGGTGATCAGCACCGAGCCCGCATCCGTGCGGATCATGGCGGCCATGGCGTCGGGGATGGAGTGGTTCACCGCGACGAATTCAAGGTCGAACGGGCCGTAGCTGACCCGCTCGTGCTCCTCCACTACGCGCAGCACCGGGTGCAGGCGGTGCTCGGAGAGCTTGGCGGAGACGAAGGCCAGGGTCAGGTCCGAGCCGACCAGGGGGATGTCCTCCCTTAGCCGCAGCAGGTAGGGCACACCGCCGATGTGGTCCTCATGCCCGTGGGTCAGCACCATCGCGACGACGTCGTCGAGGCGGTCCTCAATGTAGGTGAAGTCCGGCAGGATGAGGTCGACACCGGGCTGGTCCTCCTCGGGGAACAGCACGCCGCAGTCGACGATGAGCAGCTTGCCGCCGACCTCGAAAACCGTCATGTTGCGCCCGACCTCGCCGAGTCCGCCCAGTGGGACGATGCGCATCGCACCGTCGGAGAGCGGGCCGGGGGCGCTGAGCTTGGGGAAGTTGGTCACGGCGGCGAGTTTAGCCACTCATGCGGTGGGAGCGCGCCGCGCCCAAGCCCACCGTTCCGCCACGCCGCCGGAGATCCCCGGCGACCGACTGCCCGAGACAGCCCTGGGCGCCCCCGCACGCCCAGGGCAAAAACGGAAAAGCCCGGCCGCCAGGGCCGGGCTGGAGACGCGGGCTCACTTGCCGCGGTGAGTACCCCGTACCGGATTTGAACCGGTGCTGCCGCCGTGAGAGGGCGGTGTCCTGGGCCGCTAGACGAACGGGGCCTGCCAACGAGCTCCACGCGGGAGCCGTGGCTCGTACCCCGTACCGGATTTGAACCGGTGCTGCCGCCGTGAGAGGGCGGTGTCCTGGGCCGCTAGACGAACGGGGCTCGGATATTGATTTGTATGAGCCGCCGAGGCCGCACTCATCCGTCAATCGCGACGGCAGTAATACGGCTTATCAGCACTCGGCTGGGGTACCAGGACTCGAACCTAGAATGGATGAACCAGAATCACCTGTGTTGCCAATTACACCATACCCCAAGAGATTGGTGCGCCCGAGCGGCTAGCGCCCCGGCAGCGATCGGTAATTTACACGGCCTCCCCGCGAACGCCAAGTCAGATCATCGTGAGTGCAGCCACACCCGCTCCGACCCGACTCCTGCAGGCCGCCGGCAGCGCCCACGTGCATGGGGACCACTCCCCCACCCCGGCGGCTGCGCCTGGAGACGGACCGCTTTAAACTGCCGTCACTCACCGTTACTGTATTTCAAGGTCACAAAGCCGTACACGACTCCCCTCCCGGAGGAAAGATGACTTCTCCCCGTACCCCGCGCCGCCCGTCCGCGCGCCGGGCCACGCGCGCCCTGGCCCTGGCCCTGTGCCTGACCTCCGGCCTCGCCCTGGCCGCCTGTGGCTCAGGCTCCGGCAAAGCCAGCGAGTCGACCGCCGCCTCCGGCGGATCCGGCCTGTCCCTGCGCGCGTCCACTCAAGAGCCCATCCCGACGCTGACGCCCACCCCGACCCCGAGCCCGTCCTCGGGCGTCGGCCTGAGCGCCCGCAGCTCCGAGGCACCGCCCTCCGCCACTCCCCAGCAGACCGAGGAGCCGTGGAGCCCGCCGACGCTGAAGTTCTACAACGAGGACACCTCCGTCTGGTACCAGGACGACTCGGTAGTGAACACCGATGCCGTCTCCAGCAACGGCAACATTGAGGGCTACCGAACCTGGGACAACGCCTGCATCGGCTATGAGACCCGGGACATCTCTGAGCGTATCCACGACCTCGGCCTGGATGACGACACCATGAGCTCCCTGCTGGTTCCGGTGAACGACTCCGTCATCACCGATTACAACGAGACCGGTCGGGAGACCCTGGACCTGGTGCGCGACGACGGCGGCACCATGGAGGGGTACTCGGTGACCTGGACCGGTACCTTCAACTACGACGACGGCACCACCGAGTCCGTCGAGGGCTACAAGTTCGCTCGCGCCGTGGGCAACGCCGGGCTTGACTTCAGCGTGGAGATCATCTGCTCCAGTGGCAGGAACGTCTCCGCGGCCCAGTGGCACACGATCCTGTCGGGTATTCGCATCGAGGGACTCAAGGCAGGCAAGATGAGCAGCTGACGCCGCCGGGCGGGCCGCGCGACGGCGTCAGCCGTCGCGGGTCAGCCCAAGCGGGCCCGCAGAGCGCGCAGGCGCGTAAGGCAGGAGTCGGCCCCCAGAATCTCCATCGACTCAAACAGCGGCGGAGAGACCTGCCGCCCGGTCACGGCCACGCGCAGGGGCCCGAACGCCAGGCGCGGCTTGATCCCCAGCCCATCGACGATGGCCGCCCGCAGAGCCTCCTCCAGCACCTCGGTGCGCCACGGTCCCGGCAGCGTCTCAAGGGCTGCGATCGCGGCGTCCAGCACCTGCGGGGCGGAGTCCTTCAGCTTTGCCACGGCGCGCTCATCGAGCTCGAGCGCCGCGTCATCCACCAGCAGGAAGCCGAGCATCTCACGGGACTCGCGCAGCAGCTGGATGCGCGTCTGGATCAGCGGCGCGGCCGCAGCGAGGATCCTCTGCTCACGCTCGGGCAGCTCGGCGAAGGTGGTGGCGCTGACCAGGGGGCGGGCCGTCCACTCGGGATCGGCCGGATCCGGGTAGGTGTCGGCGAGGTAGGGCACCAGCCGGTCGCGGAAGTCGTCACCCTCCAGCCGGCGCAGGTGCTCGGCGTTGATGGCCTCGCACTTCTTGGCGTCGAAGCGGGCCGGGTTGGGGTTGACATCGGCGATGTCGAAGGCGGCCACCAGCTGCTCGGGGGTAAACACGTCCTCGTCCTTGGACAGGGACCAGCCCAGCAGGGCCAGGTAGTTGAGCAGTCCCTCCGGCGCCATGCCGCGGAAGCGGTGGATGAGCAGGTTGGACTCGGGGTCACGCTTGGACAGCTTCTTGTTCCCCTCCCCCATGACGTAGGGCAGGTGGGCGAACTCTGGTACCCGCTGCGCCCGCCCGATGTCCATAAGGGCGCGGTACAGCACCACCTGCCTGGGGGTGGAGGACAACAGGTCCTCCCCGCGCAGCACGTGGGTGATGCCCATGGCGGCGTCGTCGACGGGGTTGACGAGCGTGTACAGCGGGTCTCCGCCTGCGCGCACCACCACATAGTCGGGCACGGAGCCGGCCTTGAAGGTGACCGGACCGCGCACCAGGTCGTGGAAGGTGATGTCCTCGTCCGGCATGCGCATACGCAGCACGGGCAGGCGCCCCTCGGCCCGAAAGGCGGCCTTCTGCTCCTCGGTCAGGTCGCGGTCGTAACCGTCGTAGCCGAGCTTGGGGTCCTCCCCCCTGGCGCGGTGGCGCGCCTCGATCTCCGCGGGCGTGGAGAAGGACTCATACAGGTACCCGGCCTCCAGCAGCTCCTTGGCGACCTGGTGGTACAGCTCGGTGCGCTGAGACTGGCGGTAGGGGGCGTGGGGGCCGCCCTTGGCAACGCCCTCGTCCCAGTCCAGGCCGAGCCAGCGCAGCGAGTCGAGGATCGCCTCGAAGGACTCCTCGGAGTCGCGGGCAGCGTCGGTGTCCTCAATACGCAGCACGAAGGTACCGCCGGTGTGCCGTGCGTAGGCCCAGTTGAACAGGCAGGTGCGCACCATGCCCACATGCGGGGTGCCGGTGGGCGAGGGGCAGAAGCGGACTCGGAGCGGCGTCGAGCCGGGAGCGGGCGGGGTGGGAACCGGTGTGGAGATGTCGTCACTCATGATGGGCCAACCCTAGCCGCCCCCGGCGCTGTTTCCGCATCGGTTCGGCCGTGCCTGCGCGCCACGCTCCGCCTGCCGCGCGCATCAAGGACGACGCCGGGGAACGCTCCCCATGGCGCCACGGGCCGTATGCCGCTAACGTACGTGATGAACCCGTTATTCCACTTCAGGAGCATCCCATGAACACGACGATCCTCCAGACGTCACCCGCCATCCGCCGCGGCGCAGTGACGCTGCTGGCGCTCGGGCTCGCCCTGCCCGGCATTGTCGCCTGCAACGACGAGGCTCCGGTGGCTAGAGCCCCAGAGACCGAGCAGACTCAGGCCGCGCCCGAGCAGTCCTCTACCCCCACCCCCAGTCCGTCGGCAGATGACGCCGAGCCCGGTGTCGGCCTACGCCCGCTGCAGCGGTCCACTGACAGCCCCATCGAGAATGCCGACGACGACTCCACGTACTGGTCATTCCCCCTGCTGTACGACGGCTGGTACCCGGAGACGATCGACGAGGAAGGCCGCAACGAGCTGGACCGGGCGGACGGCAACTGCCTGTACGAGAGTGGCCAGTTCCTCTACGAGGACTCCGAGTACGGCGATACCGCGGAGACCGTGTACCAGGCCGACGCCTGGGTTGAGTACCTTGAGGACGAGTACGGCGACGTCGAGTCCACGCAGACAACCGACACCACCGTCACCGACATGTCGGGCAACCCGGTGGAGATGATCAAGGTTCAGACCAGCTACCAGAACAACGGGCGCGATATCAAGGCGATCACCTGGATGCGCGTCTTCACCACGATCCAGACGCCCACCATGATGTCGCTGCACTACACCTGCATCGCCAACGCCATTGATGAGACCGAGCTTGAGGACATGGTCTCCGACACCCACATCGTCAACCCGGGCCCGGCCAAGATGGAGGACGGCGTGGTTGGGAAGTCCTCCAGCGGCTCCTCAACCGGAAGCGATGACATGGTCTGACCCGCCGGTCCCTGACGCGACCGCGCAGGCACTTGCACGCAACGCCGTCAGCCGCCCCCGTACCCGCCCCGCCGGTACGGGGGCGGCGGCATGGTCAGCGTTTCGTACACTGCCCGCATGGCTACACCCGAACTCAACGCCGCAAACCAAGTATCCGGAACTTCCCTGGACGAGCCGGCGCCCGCCTTCGACGCCACGCGCACTATCGCCGAGTTTGACGCCCTGACCCCCGAAGTCATGCGGAAACGCGGATCGCTGAAGTGGACCATGTATCCCGGGGACGTGATCGGCGCGTGGGTGGCCGAGATGGATCTGGGCACTGCCCCGTCGGTTACTGCGGTTCTTCACCGCGCGGTCATGGACGGCTCCTACGGCTACCTGCCGCCGCGAATCGCTGAGTCCGTAAGCGAGCAGACCGCCCGCTTCCAGGGTGAGGCCTTCGGCTGGCAGGTGGACGCGCAGGACGTGAGCCTGCTGCCGGACGTGCTGTCCGCCCTGGGCGCCGTGATCGCCCACCACACCCGCCCGGGCAGCGCCGTAATCGTGCCGACCCCGGCCTACATGCCGTTCCTGTCCTATCCCGGCCTGTACGGGCGCGAATGCGTGCAGGTACCGTCCCTGCGCACCGGGACCACCGACTCCGGTGCCGCCTGGGCGCTGGACCTGGACCGCATTGAGGCGGCGATGGCCGCCGGCGCCGGCCTGCTGGTGCTGTGCAACCCCTGGAACCCGGTGGGGCGGGTGCTGTCGCCCGCCGAGCTGGACGCCGTCGCCGAGCTGTCCGCCCGCTACCGGGTGCCGGTCTTCGCCGACGAGATCCACAACGCCCTAATCCTGGACCCGCAGGCCGTGCACACCCCCTATGCCTCGCGCCCCGGCACCGACCCCGATCTGACCTTCACCGCCACCGCCGCCTCCAAGGGGTGGAACACTCCCGGCCTGAAGTGCGCGCAGCTGATCGCCTCCGCCGGGGCGCGGCAGGCCTGGGATGACAGCCCCCTGTCCAAGCACCTGGCCAATGAGGCGTCGCTGCTCGGCGCGCAGGCGACCGTGGCCGCGCTTGCGGACGGGCAGGAGTGGATTGACTGCGTGCGCGGATACATACGCGCCAATGCGCAGCTCGCGGAGCAGGCGCTGGCGGACGTGGAGGGCGTGGAGATCACGGTGCCGTCCGGCACATACCTTGCCTGGCTGGACTGCTCCGGGCTGCCCCTGCCCGAGGACGTCACCCCGGCCGAGTTCTTCCGCCGCGAACCCGGGGTCGTCATGAACGACGGCGCCGCATTCGGATCCGGGTACGAGCGTTTCTGCCGACTCAACCTGGCCACGGGCCGGCGGATCGAGGAGCAGACCGTGCAGCGCCTGGCCGACGCCGTCGCCCGGCTCACGGCCTGAGGCAGCAGGGCCCGGCGGCCGTGATACGGGCCACCGGGCCCTGCCCGGGTCTCAGCGGCGCACCACGGGATTGCCGAAGGCGCCGATGCCCTCCACTGCTACCTCGACGCGCTGGCCGGCGCGGATCTCGCCGACGCCGGCCGGCGTGCCCGTTAGCACGACGTCACCAGGCAGCAGCGTGAACACACCTGAGACGTAGGCAATCAATTCAGGAACCGGGCGGATCATGTCCGCGGTGGTCCCCTCCTGCACGATGCTCCCGTCAACGCGCGCACGCACTACGGCGTCGGCGGGGTCGAAGCCGGCGCCCCCAGGCTGCGGGATCTCGATCCAGGGGCCCAACGGGCAGGAGGTGTCAAAGGCCTTGGCACGCGTCCAGGTCTCGTCCGCGCGCTGGCAGTCCCGGGCTGAGACGTCATTGGCAACTGTGTAGCCGAGAATCGCGGCAGCCGCTTCACGCGGCGTGGCGTCCTTGACGATCGACTTGATGACAACGGCAAGTTCCGCCTCGTAGTGGACCTCATTGGACCATGCGGGCAGGACGATTGGGGCATCGGGGCCGATCACCGAGGTGTTCGGCTTGATGAACACAATGGGCTCGGCCGGGGCGGCCCCGCCCATCTCGGCGGCGTGGGCGGCGTAGTTCTTTCCGATCCCCACCACCTTGGAGCGCGGTATGACCGGGGAGACCAGGCGTGCCTCCGAGAGGGGGATGACCTCCCCGGTGGCTTCGGGAGCCGTGTACAGGGGGTCGCCCTTGAGTACGAGGAGGCGGCCGGAGGACTCGCCGGTGGGGGTGGCCTCCCCGGCCGGTAGTCCGTCAACGATGCCGTAGCGGAGTTCGTCTCCCGTGGAGAAGCGCGCGATCTTCATGGGATGACCCTAGAGGATTGACGCGCCCGCGGGGGAGACGACTTCCACGGTCCAGGTCGCGCCGGCGCAGCCGCCGGACTCAGCCAAGCGTGGCGCCCGAGCCGTCGTCGCCCGTGACGGGAACGGGAGCGGCCTCGCGCCGGACGGCGGCAGCCTCGGTCCACACGTCATCGGGCAGCTCGGCAGGCAGGTACGGGTTACCGGTGGACACGAAGTAGATCCTGTCCCGCACGCCCGCGCGGACCTCGCGCTGCTGCTGCTCCCAGTCACGCAGGGCGCCGAAGGCCCATCTACCCAGGAGCACCACCGAGATGATGTTGATGATCGCCATGACACCCATGGCTACGTCGGAGAGGTTCCACACGAAGGACAGGGACGCGACCGAGCCCAGCGCGGCGGCCACCACGATCATGGCCCGCACGCCGTAGTGGCTACGGCCCATGCCGCGCAGGAAGTCCATGTTGACCTCCGCGTAGGCGTAGTTGCCCAGGAGCGAGGAGTAGGCGAATACGAACACTACCGCGGCCATCAGGTACTTGGCCCAGGGGCCGAGCACGGCACTGACGGAGTTGACGGTCAGGGTACCGGCGGCATCCATACTCGCAGTGGCGGGGTCGTATACGCCGGACAGCAGGATGATCAGGGCGGTGGCGGTGCAGACCACGATGGTGTCTACGAACACGCCCATTGACTGGATGAACCCCTGCTGCACGGGGTGGTGCACCGTGGCGGTGGCGGCCGCGTTCGGGACGGACCCCTCGCCGGCCTCGTTGGAGAACAGGCCGCGCTTGATGCCGTTCAGGGTTGCGGCCATGAAGCCGCCGCCGATTCCCCAGAAGGCCTGGTCCAGTCCGAATGCACCCTTGAACACCGAGCCCAGGGCCGCGGGGATGGCGCCAACGTTGAGCACCAGGATGACCACGGCGATAATGACGTAGATCAGCGCCATGAGCGGAGCCAGCCACTCGGTGATGGCGGCCACCCGCTTGATGCCCTTGAACACCACCGGCGTGGTGATCAGCACCAGGACAATGGCCGTCTTCCAGGGCTCGACGTCGAATGTGCCCTTGAGGACATTGGAGATGGCATTGGCCTGGGTGGCCTCATAGGCAAAGCCGAACACGAAGGTGATTACGACGGCGAAGACGCTGGCGACCGTCCTGGATCCCAGGCCCTTGTGGATGTAGTAGGCGGGCCCTCCGCGGAAAGTGCCGTCCGGGTGGGCCACTTTGAACAGCTGGGCGAGCGTGGACTCTACGAAGCCGGTGGCCATGCCAACCAGCGCCACCACCCACATCCAGAACACGGCGCCCGGCCCGCCCATGGTGATGGCAATGGCGACGCCCACGATGTTTCCGGTACCCACGCGGGAGGCCAGTCCCACGGTGAAGGCCTGGAATGAGGACATGCCCTCGCCGACGTCGCCCCGGGAGACGGTAATGGCGCGCAGCATCTGTGGGAACAGCCGCACCTGCAACCCGCGAGTGCGGAGGGTGAACCACAATCCCGCGGCTAGCAGCAGCCATGCGAGCAGTTGCCCGTACAGGTGATCGGAGATGTTCTCGAGTACGGCGGCGGGCTCGTCGAAGAAGCCGGCGGTCGGCAGGAGCATGGGGTTCATAGGTCTCCGGACGTAGTCGGGATGCGCCAGTGGGAGGGCGCGGGCCGGTCCCTTGGGACAGGCACTTGTCAGTTGCATCCGTCCCGGCACCGCAGGCGCCGAAGCCTGGGCTGAGACGGTAGCGCAACACACTGTATTGACTTCAGCGCGTCACGTGCCCGCAATGTATGCGATCTCATATGCCACCCGGGCCCAGGAGGGCCGCCGCGAGAAGCCGTGGTACAGCGTCCGCCGCGTCCCGCGGAATCAGTATCCCCAGCCTCCGCGAGTCGCTTGTCCCGGCGCGGAGGGCGTGTAGGCGCCGGAGGCATCCCAGACGTCTCCGGGCAGCGCGTGGGGCAAATACGGGTTGCCGACCGCCGAGAAGCTGATCTCCGCGTGTGTCTGCGTCCCCGCGAGTACGCGGGCGCGCTGCGCCTCCCAGTCGCGCAGCACACCGACCACCCACGGCGTCAGCACCACCAGGGCGATCAGGTTCAGCACGGCCCCGATACCCAGGAGCACATCGGCCGCGGTCCAGACGGTGCTCAGGGCCGCCGCTCCCCCGATGCCGGTGCAGGCCACGGCGGCAGCCCGCAGCGTGGTCGTGGCCCAGGGGGCCCGGGTCAGGTAGTCCAGGCACACCTCGGCATATGAGAACGCGCCCAGGATGGTGGAGTATGCCAGTACGAGCACCAGCAGCGTCATCGGCCAGCTGGTCCACTGCCCCAGCGTGGCCCCGATCGCCGTCTGGGTCAGGGTTCCGGACACGTCTGGATCCTCCAGCCCGGTGACGCCGGGAGTGTAGACGGCACCGTCGGTGCGGCCGGCGATGAGGATGGCCAGGGCCGTTGCGGTGCAGACGAAAAGCGTGTCCACCAGTACGCCGAAGACCTGTACGAAGCCCTGCTGAGCCGGGTGCGCCACGGTGGCCGACCCGGCGGCGCAGGCGGCCCCGCCCAGGCCGGCCTCATTGGAGAACAGTCCCCGGCGCACGCCGTTGAGCAGCGCCGCGGTGATGCCGCCGGCAACCCCGGCCAGGCCCGCACGCAGGTTGAAGGCCGCGGCGAAGATGTCACCGATGGCCGCTACGGCCTGCAGCGGGTGGGTGACGATGATGACCAGTACCAGCGCCAGGTACACCGACGCCATCACGGGTGCGAGCCACTCGGTTACGCGCACCACCGAGCGCAGGCCGCCGAGCAGCACCGGGGCGACTAGCACGGTGACGATCACCGCCCCCTGCCAGGGCGTCACGTCGGCGGAGGCACCCAGGGCGGCGGTCATCGCATTGGCCTGCACCATGGGCATCGCCAGGCCGTTGGCCACCATGAAGACGACGGCGAACATGCCTCCCAGGACGGGCAGGCGCATGCCGCGGGCCATGTAGTAGGCGGGACCGCCCCGGTAGGTGCCGTCTCCGCGGCCCACCTTGAACAGTTGTCCCATGGTCGCCTCGGCGAATGCGGTGGCGGTGCCCAGCAGCGCGACCACCCACATCCAGAACACGGCGCCCGGCCCGCCCAGGACCAGGGCGAGGGCAACGCCGACGATGTTGCCGGTACCCACCCGGCAGGCCAGCCCCACGGCGAAGGCCTGGAAGGAGGAGATACCGCCGCGCGCCCCGGAGCGGGAGGAGGCCACCGAGCGAATCATGGAGCCGAGGTGGCGCAGCTGCAGACCGCGAGTGCAGATGGTGAACCACACGCCTGCGCCCAGGAGCAGCCAGATCAGAATCGTGCCGAACAGTAGGTTGGAGACGCTGGTCAGGAATGCGTTGAGGGTACTCATAGTTCAGTTCCCCAGGTGGTCGGGTGCTGCGGGTGCCGCATCTTCGGGGTCGAGGCTATGGGCGAGTGCGGGGTCGGTGTCCAGCTCCCATACACCCGGCATCGTGTCCCCCGGCATCAGCGGGTTGCCATGGCCGACGAACACGGGTATGGCGCCGACGCCGCGCTGGGCCTCCCAGTCACGCAGGGCGCCGCGCACCCATGGGAACAGCCGGACGATCACCACCAGATTGATAACGCCCATCAGCCCCAGCGCAATATCCGTAAGCGCCCACACGATCGGCAGCGTCAGCACGGTGCCGGCGAAGGCGGCGGCGGTGAGCAGGATGCCGAAGGCCTGCTCGGCGCGCTGCTCGCCGCCCAGGAAGTTGACGTTGACCTGCGAGTAGGAGTAGCAGCCGAGCACGGTTGAGAAGACCAGCACGAAGATCAGGACGACGATCGGCCAGGTGGTCCACTGCCCCAGGTGCTCGGCTACGGCCTGCTGGGTGAGGACGGCACCGACCAGTCCCTCGTTGCCGGGCTGGTAGGTGTCGGTGGCCAGCAGGATCAGCAGGCCGGTGGCGGTGCACACCAGGCCGGTGTCCACGAATACGCCGAAGGACTGGATCAGGCCCTGGCGGACTGGGTGGGTGGTGGTGGCGGTGCCGGCGGCGTTGGGGACGGTGCCCAGGCCCGCCTCGTTGGAGAACAGGCCGCGGCGCACGCCGTTGAGGACGGCCGCGAGCATGCCGCCGGCGGTGCCGAACAGGGCCTGGTCCCGGCCGAAGGCGCCGCGGAAGATCTCGCAGAAGACGGTGGGGATCTCACCGAGGTTCATGAGGATGACAACGAGGGTGACCAGCACGTAAGCCAGGGCCATCAGGGGTGCGACGACCTCGGTGACGCGGGCCACGGACTTCAGCCCACCGAGCACCACCGGGCCGGTCAGCAGCACCAGGGCCACACCGACCATCCAGGGTTCAACCGTGGGCACGGTGGCGTTGACGACGCCGGCCAGGGAGTTGGTCTGCACCATCACCACCGTTACGCCGACGCTGACGATGCACATGACGGCGAAGATGGCGCCCCAGGTCTTGGAGCCGAGCCCGTTCTTGATGTAGTAGGCGGGGCCGCCGCGGAAGGTGAAGTCGCGGCCGCGCTCCTTGAAGATCTGGGCCAGGGTGGACTCGGTGAAGCTGGTGGCCATGCCGATCAGGGCCACCACCCACATCCAGAACAGGGCGCCGGGGCCGCCGGCCACGACGGCCAGCGCCACCCCGGCGATATTGCCGATGCCGACGCGGGCGGCCAGGCCAACGGCGAAGGCCTGGAAGGAGGAGATGCCGCCCTGGGCGCCGGAGCGGGAGGAGGCCACCGCCCGCAGCATGGAGCCGAAGTGGCGCAGCTGCACGGTGCGGGTGCGGATGGTGACGTAGATGCCGACGGCGATCAGCAGGGCAGCCAGGAAGTAAGTGTAGAAGATGTCGTCGACCTGATTGAGGGTGTTCTCCAGGTTCGCGAGGCTCATGGCGGGTTGAGGCATCGGGGCTCCTTGCGGGTGGGGCTCTAGGGGGCGGGCTGGGAGGCAGTAGGCGGTCAGTTCCAGACGTCGCCGGGCACGTCGGCGGGCAGGTGGGGGTTGTCGTGTCCAACGAAGACGGGCTCTTCAACCCCGGCGCGGCGCTGGCTCTCCCAGTCACGCAGGGCACCCACACCCCACTTGGACAGCGCGATGAGGGCGACGAGGTTGGTGACGGTCATGACGGCCATGGCGATGTCGACGGCGTTCCACACGACGTCGAGCGACAGCACAGCGCCGGCGGTGGCGGAGACGACGGAGACCACGCGTACCGTCCAGGTGGCCCAGGTCTTGCCACCGGTCAGGAAGGACATGTTGGTGTCGGAGTAGACGTAGGCGGCGATGATCGAGGAGTAGGCGAGCACGAAGATCAGGACGGCGATGGGCAGGATGGTCCAGCCGCCGAGCTCGTGGGAGACGGCCATGATGGTCAGGGTGGAGGGGTTGGCGCCGTCGGCGCCCCAGACCTCGGGGCCGGCGATGAGGATGACGAAGGCGGTGGCGGTGCACACCACGATCGTGTCGATGAACACGCCCAGGGACTGAATCAGGCCCTGCTGCACCGGGTGGGCGACGGTGGCGGTGGCGGCCGCGTTGGGGGCGGTGCCCTGGCCGGCCTCGTTGGAGAACAGGCCGCGCTTGGTGCCGTTGACGACGGCGGCGAGGATGCCGCCGCCCAGGCCGCCGACCAGCGGCTGGGGGGCGAAGGCGGAGGAGATGATCAGGCCGAGCACCTCCACGAAGCGGCCCAGGTGCATCAGGCAGATGATGAACACCAGGACGATGTAGATACCGGCCATGATCGGGGCCATCCACTCGGTCACGCGGGCGACGGTGCGGATGCCACCGAAGATGACCATGGCGGTGAATACGAAGATCAGGGCGGCGATGACCAGCTGGGCGGCGGACAGACCACCGAAGCCCTCGATGGCGGCGCCGTCGTCGCCAATGGCGCCCAGGAGCGTGCCGGCCACCGCGTTGGACTGCACGGAGGTGATGATGAAGCCGCAGGTGACCAGGGTGATGACGGCGTAGACGCCGGCCAGCACCGGGCTGCCCACGCCGGCGCGCATGTAGTAGGCGGGACCGCCGCGGAAGGAGCCGTCGTCGGTACGGACCTTGAAGATCTGGGCGAGGGTGGCCTCGAAGAATGCGGTAGCCATGCCCACCAGGGCCACCACCCACATCCAGAACACGGCACCGGGACCGCCCATGAGCAGGGCGGCGGCCACCCCGAAGATGTTGCCCACCCCCACGCGGGCAGCCAGGGAGATGGCGAAGGCCTGGAAGGAGGAGATGCCGCCGTGAGCGCCGGTGCGCGAGGAGGTCACCGCCCGGAACATGTCCCGCAGGTGGCGCACCTGGACGCCGCGGGTGCGGATGGTCAGGAACAGCCCGGTGCCGACCAGCACCCACATGGTGATGTGCGCGGTGATCCAGTCGGCGATCGAAAGCAGGCTGTCGGCGAGAGCTTCCATGAACTAGCGGCCTTCCACGTGGGGATACGGGAACGCGCGGCATCATCGCACAATCCCCGCACCGGCCCGACAACCGTCCGCATGTTCATACGCGTTGCCACTTCTCGGGGCTCCGGACCACTCCGCTTCCCCGGGTGGCTCAGCACCGCCGCGGTGTTCAACGCGCATGTGAAACGATGGGCGCCATGCCCGCCACCTCCGCGCCCGCGCTCAACGTCATGCTCGACGCCCTCATCCCCGCCGACGACCCGGAGCGCGTCCCGGAGCCGGAGGAGGTTTATGTGGCCTTCGCCGAGTGGGCCGAGTCCACCGGGCGACCGCTGTACCCGCACCAGGACGAGGCCCTGAGCCAGATCCTGTCCGGTCGGCACGTCATTGCCGCCACTCCCACCGGCTCGGGCAAGTCCATGATCGCCCTGGCCGCGCACACCGCCTCCCTGGCGCGCGGCGGCCGCTCCTACTACACGGCCCCGCTCAAGGCGCTGGTCAGTGAGAAGTTCTTCGAGCTGGTGGGCCTGTTCGGGGCGGACAACGTCGGCATGGTCACCGGCGACACCTCCATCAACGCGGCCGCCCCCATCATCTGCTGCACGGCGGAGATCCTGGCCAACCAGTCGCTGCGGGAGGGCGAGGCGCTGGACGTGGACACGGTGGTGATGGACGAGTTCCACTACTACGCCGACCCGCAGCGCGGCTGGGCCTGGCAGGTGCCGCTGCTGGAGCTGCCGCAGGCGCAGATGGTGCTGCTATCGGCCACGCTGGGGGACGTGTCCTTCTTCGTGCGGGACCTGCGTGAGCGCACGGGCCGGGAGGTCGCCGTCGTCGACGACGCCGTGCGGCCGGTACCGCTGGAGTGGGAGTACGCGATCGAGCCGATCGGTGATCTGCTGCAGCGGCTGGTGGAGCAGGACAAGGCGCCCGTTTACGTGGTGCACTTCTCCCAGAAGGAGGCGGTGGAGCGGGCCTCCGCGCTGCTGAGCGTGGACCTGGGCGCCAAGAAGCGTAAGGATGAGTTGGCGGCGGCGATCGGCGACTTCCGCTTCGGGACCGGCTTCGGGCGCACCCTGTCACGGCTGCTGCGCTCGGGCATCGGCGTGCACCACGCCGGCATGCTGCCCCGCTACCGTCGGCTGGTGGAGCGCCTCGCCCGCACCGGACTGCTCTCGGTCATCTGCGGCACCGACACCCTGGGGGTGGGCATCAACGTGCCCATCCGCTCGGTGGTGCTGACCAGCCTGGTCAAGTTCGACGGCGCCAAGGAGCGGCACCTGACGGCGCGGGAGTTCCACCAGATCGCCGGGCGCGCGGGCAGGGCCGGCTTCGACACCCGCGGCTACGTGATCGTGCAGGCGCCCGAGCACGTCATCGAGAATGCGCGCGCCCTGGCCAAGGCGGGCGACGACCCGCGCAAGCGCCGCCGGATCGTGCGCAAGCAGGCGCCCGAGGGGCGCGTCAACTGGACGGACAAGACCTTCGAGCGGCTGCGCGACGCCGCCCCGGAGACGCTGACCAGCCAGTTCCAGGTCACCACCACCATGGTGCTGAACCTGATGGAGCGCGACGGCGACCCGGTGCGGGCCATGGCGCAGCTGCTGGAGCGCGTGCACGAGCCGGAAGCGGCCCGGCGCAGGCACGTGCGCCGGGCGATCGAAATCTACCTGTCCCTGCGTACCGCCGGCGTGCTGGAGCACGTCTCCTCCGCTCAGGCTGCCGCGGACGGCCGCCCGCGACTGCGCCTGGCCGTGGACCTGCCCGATGAGTTCGCCCTGAACCAGCCGCTGGCCCCGTTCGCCCTGGCGGCCATGGACCTGTTGAACCTGGAGGACCCCGAGCACACGCTCGACGTGGTCTCCGTGGTGGAGGCGACCCTGGACGATCCGCGTCCACTGCTGTACGCCCAGCAGCGGCAGGCCCGAGGCGAGGCGGTCGCTGCCATGAAGGCCGAGGGCATGGACTACGACGAGCGCATGGCGGCCCTGGAGGACATCACCTGGCCGCAGCCGCTGGCGGACCTGCTGGCTCCGGCGCTGGAGATGTACAAGCAGTCCAACCCGTGGGCGGCGGAGTACGAGCTCAGCCCGAAGTGCGTGGTGCGGGACATGGTGGAGAGCGCCATGACCTTCTCCGACCTGATCTCCCGGTACGACCTGGGGCGCAGCGAGGGCGTGGTGCTGCGCTACCTGACCGACGCCTACCGGGCGCTGCGGCAGGTGGTGCCCGAAGAGCACCGCACCGAGGAGGTGGAGCAGCTGACCGACTGGCTGGGCGACCTGGTGCGCGCCGTGGACTCCTCCCTGCTGGACGAGTGGGAGGCGCTGGGTGCCGCCCAGTCCGGCAATGCACAGGAGGGTGCGGCGCTGCTACAGCCGGATCGCGCCGATCAGGCCGCGGGGACGGAACGGGCCTTCGGTGCCGACGCCGACGGCAAGCTGCCCTTCACCCGCAACCTGCACGCCTTCCGGGTGGCGGTACGTCGGGAGATGTTCCGCCGGGTGGAGCTCATGGCTCGCGACGACGTCGAGGGCCTGGGACGGCTGGACGCCGCCTCCGGTTGGGGCGAGGACCGCTGGGACGAGGCACTGGGACGCTACTGGGACGAGTACGACTGGATCAGCACGGACACCCCCGCCCGGGCCGTGGCGCTGGCACCACTGGATGAGGCGCCGGATGATGCGGCTCTGGCGGCGGCCGGGGTGTCGGAACGGCTGCGCGAGGCGCTGGCCGGCTCGGGGCGGCGCGTGTGGCTGGCCACCCAGATCCTGGAGGACTCGGCGGGCGACCACGACTGGCGGCTGACGGCCCTGGTGGACCTGGACGAATGCGACCGGGCCGAGGCCGCCGTCGTCCACCTGCTGCGTGTCGGCCCGCAGAGCTGAGAGGCGGCAATACCGGCGGCTCAGATGATGCCGCGGCCGGGCACGATCTGCTTGCCGAAGGGGAAGCAGGTCACCGGGATCATCTTCAGGTTGGCGACGGCCAGCGGAATGCCGACGATGGTGACCGCCTGCGCGGCCGCGGTGGTGATGTGGCCGATGGCGAGCCAGAGCCCGGCCGCCAGGAACCAGATCACATTGGACAGGCCGCTCATCACACCCGCCTGCGGCATTTCCACCACCTGCCGGCCGAAGGGCCACAGGGCGTAGGAGGCGATACGGAAGGAGGCGATGCCGGCGGGGATCGTCACAATCAGCAGGCAGGCGATGACCCCGAAGAACATGTACTCCAACCACAGCCAGAAGCCGCCGAAGACCACCCAGATGATGTTGAGCAGTGTGCGCATGGCTCCTGTCTACCCGACGCCCGCCGGGGCGGCCTCATCCTTGCGCAGGAGGAGCCCCTGATTCACCCCTGAGGGGAACCGCGTGCCCGCCGCACAAGTGGCCGCGGGTTCACCAGAAGACGCGTTGGGCAATGGCGTCGGCGAAGTTGTCCAGGGCGGCGGGGGCGGAGCCGAGGTAGAGGCCGGCGTCGATGAGGGAGACCTCCATCAGGTAGAACCCGCCCTGGCCGTCGCCGACGACGTCTACCCGGTTGAACAGCAGCTGCATGTCCCGGCCCGAGCGCTCCTTGATGATGGTGTGGATGGCCTTGCGGACCTTCTCACCCCACAGCCACTCCTGCTCGCTGGGCTCGCGGGCGGTGACAATCTCCTCGTGCACCTCATCCACCGAGCGGAACGAGGGGTGCAGCATGGGGGCCTTCTCCACCGCGTGGGACAGCACTCCGTTGAAGTAGACCAGGGACAGCTCCCCCTTGCGGTCGACCTCCTCCAGGTAGCGCTGCACCATGACGCTGCGGCCGCGACCGAGGTGGTGCATGGTGTCGTTGATGGCGTCGGCGCGGGACTTGGCGTCGGTGGCGGTGTAGCGGCCGGTGCCACGGCCGCCGGAGGAGATGGCGGGCTTGACCACGAAGTCGCCGTGCGCGGGGAAGCGGGTGTGCACCTGGTGCTTGGAGTAGCCGGCTGCCGGCTCCAGCCAGGTGGTGGGGATCATGGGGACGCCGAGCTCCGCCATGCGCGTCAGGTAGTGCTTGTCGGAGTTCCAGTCGACGACGTCGGCGTGGTTGATCAGCCGCTTAATCGAGTGCGCCCAGGCGAGGAAGTCGGCGTAGTTGCGGTTCTTGGCGTAATCGCGCACGGAGCGCAGCACCACCACGCCGGCGTTGTCCCAGTTCACGTCCGGGTCGTTCCACACCGCGATCCGGGGCTCGATGCCGCGCTCGCGCAGCGCGTCGGGCAGCCCGCGGTCGTCGTCATCGAGGTCCGCATAGTCGGCTGAGGTCGCAAGAGTCACGATCGGGGCGTTCACATGTCTACGGTACCGCCCGCCCACGGCCCGTGCGGCCCACTCGCGCCCACGATCCAGCACAATGCGCTCATGCATGAATCCACCCCCGGCCGGCGTCGCTCCTTCTACCCACCCATCGAGCCCTACGACTCGGGCATGCTCGACGTCGGTGATGGGCAAAGCATCTACTGGGAGGCCTGCGGCAACCCAGACGGGATCCCCGCGGTATTCGTGCACGGCGGCCCGGGCGGCGGCTGCTCCCCCGAGCACCGGCGCTGCTTCGACCCGGGGCGCTGCCGGATAATCCTGTTCGACCAGCGCGGCTGCGGCCGCTCCCTGCCGCACGCCTGGGAGCCCGAGGCGGACCTGAGCACCAACACCACCTGGCACCTGGTGGCGGACATGGAGCGACTGCGCGAGCACCTGGGCGTGGATGCCTGGCTGGTGTTCGGCGGGTCCTGGGGCTCCACGCTGGCACTGGCCTACGCCGAGCGACACCCGAGCCGCGTCCTGGCGCTGGTGCTACGCGGCATCTTCACGCTGCGCAAGCGCGAGCTGGACTGGTTCTACGAGGGCGCCGGCGCGGACATGATCTGGCCCGACGAATGGGAGGCGTACGTGGCGGCCGCCGGCGAGGGCGTCGCCCCGGGCGGTTTCATCGACCGCTACCACGAGTTGCTGACCAATCCGGACCCGGCGGTGCACGGCCCGGCCGCCCGCGCCTGGACCACTTGGGAGGCGGCCACCTCCACGCTGCTGCGCGACCAGGCCTACATCGACGAGGTGCAGGACCCGGCCTTCGCCATCACCTTCGCGCGCATCGAGAACCACTTCTTCCACCACCGCGGCTGGCTGGACGACGGACAGCTGATCGCCGACGCGCGCGTTTTGGCCGAGCACGGTATTCCGGGAGTCATTGTCCAGGGACGCTACGACGTCGTCTGCCCGATGGGCACGGCCTGGGCGCTGCACCGGGCCTGGCCCCAGGCGCAGCTGCACATCTCGCCGACGGCGGGACACTCCTTCGCCGAGCCGGAGACGCTGTCGGCGCTGATCACTGCCACCGACCGCTTCGCGGCGGCCCTCTCCCCCGTTGCCGGCGCGGCGCACCAGCCGGGCGAGCACTGAGACATCGCGCACACAATGGCATTTTCAGGCCTTCCGATTGGACGCCGGGGGCTTCGGCGCGTAGAGTCCTACTCGTCGCCAGGCGGAAGCGCCTGAACGGCCAGGCCTCCTTAGCTCAGTTGGTTAGAGCACCTGACTCTTAATCAGGGTGTCCAGGGTTCGAGTCCCTGAGGGGGTACCACGCGGAGCAGCACGTGGCTGCGGCACGGTACCGGATTCGGTGAGCACTGTTCCCGCCACCGCGGCGATCCGGCCGGGCATACAGACCAGTAATTGCCACGGGGGAATACCTCCCGCCGCATCTGTTGTTGCCCCTGCGTAGCCAGGCGGGACTAGTCACTTCCAGGTCTCGAAGTGAGCGGACACCGTGCGCTGTGTGCGCCGGCCCACCCTCCTGCCGGGCATGGCGAAGCCGTGGGGCGTTGCATAGACGCGCAGCCTCGGTGCGCCTGAGCAGACCCACAGCACCACGCCGGGTTGCAGGGAGCGCCTGCGCTCCGCCCGGCACAGAGGGGCCCACCTGGGCCATGAAGGGAAGGAAGACATGATGCACCTAGTCACCTCTAGCACCGGTCACGACGCCGCGGTGCGCGAGCTCGCCGCCGCCCGCGCCGAGCTGGAATCGCTGAGCGCCGCCAGCTCGCCCTCGCGCCTGGAGCGCGCGCTTGAGCGCGTACGCGCAGCGCAAGCCGCCCTCGCGCCCGCCGCCTGAGCGGGTCTCGCGCCGCCGTAATCGTCGGCGCCAAAACCGCGAAACCGGCACTACTTACGCACCCAAACCGGCACCAATCACGTGCCAAGACCGGCACTCGTGACACAGCCAGACCGGTCTAAACGACCGGCGGCGTTCGACTCGGCGCAAGGCCTCGGACGCCGTCGGATACGCCTTGAACACGCTTGGGCCGCCACCGCAAACACCGCGGTGGCGGCCCTCGTCATGCCCGCCGCGCCGGCGACGGACTACATTTGCGCAGTCACCACTAACTCCGCAGACAACAGGAGGACGCCGTGCCACAGCTTTCCGTAGGCGACACCGCCCCCGACTTCACTCTCCCCGACCAATCCGGCAGCCCGGTCTCCCTGGCAACCCTGCGCGCCGGCGCCGAACGCGGCGTCGTCGTCTACTTCTACCCCAGGGCCGGAACCGCCGGCTGCACCAAGGAGGCCTGCGACTTCCGCGACTCGTTGGACGGTTGGCGCAGCGCCGGCTACGCCGTCGTCGGCATCTCCCCTGACCCGCCCGCCGCACAGGCGCGCTTCGCCGAGAAGCAGTCCCTGCCCTTCCCGCTCCTTTCCGATCCCGAGCACACCGTCATGGAGGCCTGGGGCGCGTGGGGAGAGAAGAAGAACTACGGGCGCACCACCACCGGCCCGATCCGCTCCACCGTGGTGGTAGGCACCGACGGCGACGTCGCCCTGGCCCGCTACAACGTGCGCGCCACCGGCCACGTCGACCGCCTGCGCCGCGAACTCGGCCTGGACGCCTAAGCGCGCAGCGACCGGCGACTACTCCCCGGGGTAGGTCACGCCGAGCTGACGGCGCGCCTCATCCATGGTCTCCAGTACCGCGAGCGTCTCGCTCCACGGCATGGTCCCCGACTCGGTTCTGCCCGCCGCTATGCAGCGGGCGACCTCGGCGGCCTGGAACTGGAAGCCGCCGGGCACGGTGGCGTCCCACTCGAAGCGCGGCGCCCCGCGGCTCCCTCCCAGGACGATTTCCAGGCGCGTGGGCCGGTAGAACTGCGTCGGCAGCACCACCCGGCCGCGGGTGCCGACCACCTCGCCGCCGGTCTCGGAGGCGGCGGACATGCTTGAGGTCGCCACCGCCAGCGCGCGCGGGTAGGTCATGGAGACCGCCTCATCCAGGTCGACGCCGTCCGCGGACAGCCTCCCGGCAGCGCTCAACGACGTCGGCGCGCCCAGGAGCGAGTGCACGAAGCTGACCGAGTACACGCCCAGGTCAAGCAGGGCGCCGCCGGCCAGTTCGGGCCGGTTCAACCGCTCGACGTGTTCCAGGGACTGGAGGTGCTCGGCGCGCACGTAACGCAGCTCCCCCAGCGCGCCACTGCCAGCCAGTGCCCGCAGCAGCACCTGCCCGGGCAGGAAGCGCGTCCACATGGCCTCCATGACGAACAGCCCCGTAGCCCGGGCGGCGTCGAAGACCCGGCGCGCCTCGGCGGCATTGCGGGCAAATGACTTCTCCACCAGCACCGGCTTGCCCGCCTCCAGCGCCAGCAGCGCCTGCTCGCAGTGGAAGTTGTGCGGGGTCGCGACGTATACGGCGTCCACCTCCGGGTCACCGACGAGTGCCTCGTAGGAGCCGTGCGCGCGCACCGGCTGTCCCTTGCCGGCGTCGGGGTGGGCATCGATGAATGCCTGTGCGCGGGCCCGGTCGCGGCTGCCGACGGCGACGATCCGCCCCGAGGAGAAAGCAGGCACGTCGGTGGCGAAGGTGGAGGCGATGCCGCCCGCACCGAGGATTCCCCAGCGCAGGACGGGCGCGTCCTGCGGCTCGGGCACGGCGGCAGCCAGGTCGAAGGGGGCGTCGGCGTCGGCCAGCGCCTGAAGGACGGGATCGGGAATGGCGGGCAGTCGGTCGGTTGTGCGAGAGGAATTGTTTAGCGCCATACCAAAACTGTAGGTCGCGCCGCGTTCCAGCGCCACACCTCACCGCTGCCGCGTAGCAGTACCACCGGTCGTGGGAGCGGGGGCGGAGGTCGTCGGCGCCCCGGCGGGCCCACGTCCCACGCAGCCCCCGGCCACTGCTAGGCTGTGCCCGGCCGGCAACCGAACGCTCCGGCTGGCACCGCACGGTGCTGGCACGTTCGGCCAGGCGCGGCCGCGAGCGCGAGTGGCGGAATTGGTAGACGCCCCAGATTTAGGTTCTGGTGCCTTCGGGCGTGAGGGTTCGAGTCCCTTCTCGCGCACCACCGGGCGCTGCCGCCCGGGCGCGGCAGACCAGCCCAGTTACGGCGCCGCGCAATGCCACGTTCGCAACGGGACCCGCCGACTCAGGGGCCGCACGCATCCGGGTAACCTGATCCGCGTGACTGACACCAAGACCCGTAAGGACGGCCGCTCCCCCAGCGAGCTGCGCCCCGTCTCCATCACCCGCAACTGGCAGGTCAACGGCGAAGGCTCGGTCCTCGTCGAGTTCGGCCGCACGCGCGTGCTGTGCGTCGCCTCGTTCGTCGAGGGCGTGCCGCGCTGGCGCAAGGGCGGCGGCGAGGGCTGGGTGACGGCCGAGTACGCGATGCTGCCGCGCGCCGGCTCCGAGCGCTCCGGGCGTGAGTCCGTGCGCGGCAAGATCGGCGGCCGCACGCACGAGATCTCACGGCTGATCGGCCGCTCCCTGCGCGGCGTGGTGGACGTGGCCGCGCTGGGCGAGAACACGATCACCCTGGACTGCGACGTGCTGCAGGCCGACGGCGGCACCCGCACCGCCGCCGTCACCGGCGCCTACGTGGCGCTGGCCGACGCCGTCGCCTGGGGCACCCGCCGCGGCTACGTCAAGCCCCGCGCCGGCAAGCGGGTCATCGCCGACTCGGTGTCGGCGGTGTCCGTAGGGATTATCGACGGCCTCCCCTGCCTCGACCTGCCCTATGAGGAGGACGTGCGCGCCCAGACCGACATGAATGTGGTCCAGACCGGCGCCGGCGCCTTCATCGAGGTGCAGGGAACCGCTGAGCACGCCCCCTTCGACCGCGCCGAGCTCGGCACCCTGCTCGACCTGGCCACCAAGGGCAACGCCGAGCTGGCCGCACTGCAGGCCCGCGTGCTGGCCGGGCCCGACGATGTTCCCTTTACCGTCTCCACCTCCGACCAGGCCGTGCAGTCCTCCGCCGGGACCGGCCCGGCGGCCGACGTCGAGGAGGGCTGACGGTGGTAGCGCAGTCCGAGCAGCGCGGCGCCACGACGGCGTCGGCCGAAGTTGCGGTCACTGTGCCTGAAGGTGCCCGGCTGGTGCTGGCTAGCCACAATCCCGGCAAGTTGGCCGAGCTGCGCGCAATCCTGACACCGCTGGTGGACGGGCTTACGGCCGAGCAGATCATCTCCTCGGCCGGGCTCGGCGCCCCCGAGCCGGTGGAGGACGGGCTGACCTTCGCCGACAACGCCACCCTCAAGGCGCGCGCCCTGGCGCAGGCCACCGGGCTGCCGGCGGTTGCCGACGACTCCGGGCTGTGTGTGGACGTGCTGGGCGGCACGCCGGGCATCTTCTCGGCCCGCTGGTCGGGCCGCCACGGCGATGACGAGGGCAACCTGCGGCTGCTGCTGGGGCAGCTCGCCGACGTCGCCGACCCGCACCGCACGGCGCGCTTCACCTGTGCCGCGGTACTGGTGGTGCCGAGCCGGGACGGCGAGTCGGAATCAGTGACCGTGGTGGAGCGCTCCATGGTTGGGCGGCTGCTGCACGCGCCGGTTGGCGCCGGCGGCTTCGGCTACGACCCGATCTTCGTGCCGGTCCAGGAGGACGCCCCGGGCGGTTCCGGGCGGACGACGGCGCAGATGAGCTCGGCGGAGAAGAACGCCATCTCCCACCGCGGCCAGGCCCTGCGCGCTCTGGCCCCCGCCCTGCGGGACCTGCTCACCTAGCCCGCCGAGGTCGGTAGACGTTACGTGCCGAGATCGGTAGAAGATGCGCGCCAGTACACGAGCTTCAACCCGCTCTTCTAGTTTGTGGGTGTGGTGGTTGGTTCTGGTGTCGTGCGGCGCCGGACGGCTGTGACGCGCAGGCCATTAAGGGACGGCCTCAGGGTGCGGCGTCACGGGGAACGGCTCGCACAGTCGGCTGACGGTTCGCCAGGTACCACCTACGGCTCGGCATGAACGACGACGGTTCGTGCGCCCACCTCACAAACCGTCGCAGCGGGTAGCAGACCGCCTACCCGAACATGACGAACCGTCGCTCTCGATCCACCGTGGTTCATCGTGCTCACACCCCCACGTCGCGCCCGCCGGGACGCCGGGCCACGTCAGCACCGCCCAAGCGACCTCCACCAAACATCCACCACACCCCCAAACCGGACACGCCACTCCACCGACACCAACCCTTGCTTTCCGCTACGGAAAACCTCATACTTTCCACACAAGAAAGGAAGGTGTAGTCGTGTCCTCGTCCCCACCGTCATCCGTGTCCCCTAACGAGGCACGCAGCCGCCTACACGATGTCGCCGCCACCGAGCAGGAGGCCGCACAATGGCATCCCGCCACCTGGGCGGTCGCGCTGTTCGCAATTGCCTTCGGCAGCACGGTTGGTGCGCTACTAACCGAGCAGCACTGGGTGCTGCTCGGAGGTGTCGCCGCACTCGTGCTCATACATGTACTGCTGCGGAACCAGCTTCTCCGCCCCGGGGTCCGTACCCGAGACGACCTCATCGGCACCGATCGGCAGTGGTGGAGGCGAAACAGCTTATTCGTGTGGGCGCTGGTTGCGGGCGCCGTCTTACGGGGGCTATCCATACATCCGGTGCTCGCCGTCGTGTTCGCTCTGCTCGCTACGGTTCACGCCTGGTACTGCGTCGTCGTGGTCTGGCCGGAGGGCAGCCGTGCTTGACCCCGTCATCCACCCGATCAATCGTCTGCGGATCTGCGCAACGCTCAAGTCAGTCGGGGCCGTGAACGACGGCGCCCTAGTGTGGACCGGAACCGAGATGAAGTTCTCCGCGCTGCGTGACGCCGTTGGCCTGTCCGACGCCAGTCTGTCCAAGCAGCTCAAGGCACTGGAGGATGCGGACTACATCCGCCGCCACCGCGACTACGGTGTAATTCGGGCGATGGATGTGGTTTGGGTGTCGCTCACCCCGCGCGGCTTGAAGGCGTTCGAGGATCACGTCGCCGCACTGCGAGAGATCGCCGGCGATTGACACCGGTCACGTCAACCGACCTCAGCACGTAACAAGTGCCGGTCTCGGCGTGTTACAAGTGCCGGTCTCGGTGTGTTACAAGTGCCGGTCTCGGCGGGATTGGGCGTCAAGGCGCCGCTGCACGCCCTTGGGAACCAACGAGTCGTGCGCCTTGACGTAGCCGTACAGGCTGCGCCAGCCGCCGCAGAAGACCACCAGGAACGCGGCCAGCATCACCGCGAACGACACTGTTCCACCGGCTCCGGGGATAGCCCCCCACGCCCCGCCCCACGCGTAGAGGCCCGCCCACAGCGCCCAGGTCAGGCCGATTACCCAGGCGCCGTCGGGCCAGCCCACCTCCAGGTGGTCGTCGGGGCGACGCACCAGCCATGCGACCGCCCAGGCGACGACGACGGCGACCGCTCCGCGAACGAGCAGCCCGGGCACTTGGGCCAGGTCGTGTACCGAGGCGGCGGCGAAACAGGCGATCAGTGCGACCGAAATCGTGTCGGCCAGCAGCACCAGCCACCAGCGGGTGCGGCGCCCACGCGTCCAGGGACGATCCGGCCCGTCAGGCACCGGCGGCGTGTAGCTGATCGGGGCGGACCCGCGCCCGGCGTCTCGCTGGGGACCGGCCCCGGGACGCGTTTCCGGGGCGGCTCCCGACTGTGAAGACTCCTGCCGCACCGCTCAGATCTCCCAGGAGGCGCCGGGGGTGGCGCGGGCCAGTGGGCCGTCATACACAGCGGCGGCCTCACGCAGCGGATCATCCGGGTCCGTCCACGGCTGAATGTGGGTCAGCACCAGCCGGCCTGCGGGACGGCGCCCGCCCCGCCCCGAGGTACCCGCGGCAAGCTGTCCGGCCCGCCGACCGGTCAGGTGGATGCCGCGCACGGCGTCGCGCCCCTCTAGGAAGGCCGCCTCGGACAGCAGCAGGTCGACGCCGTCGGCCATCGCCTCGATGCCGTCGCACAAGTCCGTGTCGCCCGTGAAGGCCAGGCTGACGCGATCGCCGACTCGGCCGGGGCCCTCCACCCGGTAGCCGAAGGCATCCACCGGGTGCAGCGCCGGGAAGGGGGTGATAGTCAGCGGCCCGACCTGCAGGCTCTGACCCGCCGACGCCGTGCGGAAGGCGAATTCAGTCGCGTAGGTCTCCTGCTCCGAAGTGCCGTCGACGCCGTTGAGCCGGCTCCGCAGCTGCGCCGGCCCGAGCGTCAGCACCGGCGCAAGCCGTCCGGAGGGGTTCCAGCGCCGGAACACGTGCATACCCACCAGGTCCACCATGTGGTCGGCGTGGCAGTGGGAGATGACGATGGCGTCCAGTTCAGCCGGGTCCAGGTAGCGCAGCAGCTGCCCCATTGAGCCGGGGCCGAGGTCGAGCACGACCGACCAGGTGCGACCAGATGCGTCGTCGGCCTGCACCAGATAGGAGGAGGCCGCGGCCTCAGGACCTGACATGGATCCGGTACAGCCGATGATCGTGAGTCTCATGCGGGATCCTCGCTCGAATTGGGGACGGGGGCGGGGTCTGGTGACGGGGCGTCTGGTGACGGGGCGCCGGGGCCGATCTCGGCGTGGTGGACACGGCCGACCTCGGGCCCTAGGAAGCGGCGCGCCAACACGGAGAAGGAGGCGGGATCGCCGGTGGCGCGGAACTCGTGCCGGGGCGCCGGCGCGTCGGGGGCGCGTAGCAGGTTCCGGCGAGCGAGCTCGCGGTAGACGTCCTTGGCGGTCTCCTGACTGGAGGTCACCAAGGTGACGTCCTCCCCCATGACGTAGGAGATAGGGCCGGCCAGCAGCGGGTAGTGGGTGCACCCCAGGATGAGGGTGTCTACGCCCGCCCGCTTGACGGGGGCGAGGTACTCCTCGGCCGTGGCCATGACCTCCGGGCCGGTGGTGATACCGCGCTCGGCCAGCTCCACGAAGCGTGGGCACGCCTGGGAGAACAGGTGCACGCCGGGCACGGCGGCCAGCGCATCGGCATAGGCATTGGAGTCCACGGTGCCCTGGGTGGCGATCAGCCCGACTCGGCCGTTACGCGTGACGCGGGCGGCGGCGCGGGCGGCCGGGTGGATGACCTCCACGACGGGCACGCCCTTGCCGCGCGTGTAGCGGCTGCGGGCATCGTGCAGAACGGCGGCGGAAGCCGTGTTACAGGCGATCACCAGCATTTTCACGCCTGAGTCGACCAGCTCGTCCATGATGCTCAGGGCCAGGCGGCGCACCTCCTGCACCGGGCGCGGCCCGTACGGGGTATTGGCGGTGTCCCCGATGTACAGCACCTGCTCACCGGGAAGCTGGTCGATCACCGCGCGGGCCACGGTCAAGCCGCCGACGCCGGAGTCGAACATCCCGATGGCCGCATCATTCACAGCGCCGAGACTATGCGGCCCCATCCCCATTCAATAGCACGGCCACCAGTGATTCCTGCCACCAGGAAAGCATGTCGTAGGACAGCGCCATAGCCCGATTCCAGCGCTCCGTCTCCCCCTCGCCGACGGGGGCGTCTTCCCAGGCCGCGGCATGCACGCGCTCGCCCGCCTCGGGGGAATCGATTTGCAGGCGCTCGGCCAGTACCAGGCGGGCGTCGTTCAGGGCCCCCAGCCAGCGGCCCTCCTGGCCGGCGCGCACGAGCACTGCCCCACCGGCCCCGGTGGGCTCAAGCAGCTCCCATACCACTTCCTCAAGGCGAGAGCGCTTGTCCTCCCGCAGCCGGTCCCGGGTCAGGGAGGAGACCTCGACGGCGACCTCCGGGTCCTCTGAGGCGTCGGGCAGGAGCACGTCCAGCAGTGGAGCCAGGGTGGCGGGAACCCCTCCGGCGGTGCGCCCGCGGGAGGCATCGTCGGGCAGGGGATCGAAGTCGAGTGCGGCCAGCACGTCCCCGTCGCGCGGGGTCTCACCCGCCCGGACGCCGGTGGCGTGCGACTCGGGCCCCTCTGAAACCGGCCCGGATGGGGCCGCTTCCGCGGCACCGGCCCCGCCTGGTGCCGGGGTGTCCGCGGCGAGCAGGTCGGCGATCTGCTTGAACAGACCGGCCAGGTACTCCCGCTCCCAGGCCTCCAGCACGCTGGTCCAGCCCTGCGGGTCAGGGTGGAAGGCGTGCATCAGGCGCCTCCCGCGGCCGGGCCGCTTCCCCCGCCGACGGCTCCCTCGCCACCGGCGGGGAGCGGCTCGATGGTGGCGTGCAGACCGTAGGAGTGCATAGCAGTGGCGTCGACCTCCATGCGTTCACGGGCACCGCGGGATACGACGGCCCTGCCGGTGGTGTGCACCTCCAGCATGCGCAGGCGCGCCACCGGGATCGAGAGGCCGAAATACGTGTGGAACACCCAGGTGACGTAGTCCATCGTGTTAACGGGGTCGTCGTGGACCACGGTGCACCACAGCCGCCCGGGGGCGGTGCGGGCGTCCGCCAGCGCCTCCGCCCCCGGGGCGGGGGCGGCATGGACGGGTTCTGCGGACTGCATGCCTCCACCCTAGTCGCGGCGGCCTGTGAGGACGGGCTCGTTCCGCAGCCGGTCATCCTGCGATAAGTTTGTGTCATGACAGCCAATCTGCGGGATGTCCCCACCCCGGACGCACCCAGCACCGCCCTGCTTACCGACATGTACGAGCTGACCATGCTGCAGGCGGCCCTGCACGCCGGCGTCGCCGAGCGCACCAGCGTGTTCGAGCTGTTCGGCCGCAACCTGCCCGCCTCACGTCGCTTCGGAGTGGTCGCGGGCACGGGGCGGCTGCTGGACGCCATTGAGGCCTTCACCTTTACCGATGCGCAGATCGACTACCTGCACTCGGCCGGCATCGTCGACGACGCCACTCTCGACTACCTGCGCATGTACAAGTTCTCCGGGACGATCCGGGGATACGCGGAGGGCGAGTGCTACTTCTCCGGCTCCCCGCTGCTGACCGTGGAGGGAACCTTCGCCGAGGCCTGCATCCTGGAGACGCTGGCCCTTTCCATCTACAACTACGACTGCGCGGTGGCCGCAGCGGCCTCGCGCATGACCATCGCCGCCCATGGGCGCCCCTGCGTGGAGTTCGGCGCAAGGCGCGCGCACGAGCGCGCCGCGGTGGCGGCCGCCCGCGCCGCCGTCGTGGGCGGCTTCGTCGGCACCAGTGACCTGGAGGCGGCCATGCGCTACAGGATCCCGGCCGTGGGCACCTCTGCGCACTCGTTCACCCTGCTGCACGATACCGAGGAGGAGGCCTTCGCCTCCCAGGTGGCCAGCCTCGGCCCGGGCACCACCATCCTGGTGGACACCTACGACATCGAGCGCGGCGTGGCCCGCGCGGTTGCCGCCGCCCGGGCTGCCGGAGGCGAGCTGGGCGCGGTGCGCCTTGACTCCGGGGACCTGGTGGCAGAGGCCTTCAAGGTACGCGCCCAGCTGGACGGCCTGGGGGCGACGACGACGCGCATCACCGTCACCAGCGACCTGGACGAGTACGCGATCGCGGCCCTGGGCGCCGCGCCGGTGGATTCCTACGGCGTGGGCACCAAGCTGGTGACCGGCTCGGGGCGGCCCACGGCAGCCCTGGTGTACAAGCTGGTCGAGCGCGCCGGCAGTGACGGGCAGATGCAGGAGGTCGCCAAGTTCTCCGCCGGCGGCAAGTCGACGGTGGGAGGGCGCAAGTGGGCCGGGCGGGTACTCAACGCCGCAGGCTCGGCCACCGAGGAGCTGATCGTCTCGGCCCGCTCTGAGGCCTCCGGCCTGGCCGCCCTGGAGGCGGCCGGCGCGCGGCCGCTGCAAGTAGACCTGGTACGCGACGGCGTCATCGTGGAGGAGCACCGCGGTCCGGAGGCGCTGACGGCTGCGGCCGAACGCCACCAGGTGGCGCGTGCCGAGCTGCCCTATGAGGGCTGGCGCCTGAGCGAGGGCGACCCGGCGATCCCGACCCGCCACTTGGACATCGACGAGCGGCAGCCGCTGCGCGGCTGAGCCACTGCGGCAGCCCGGCCCGGCGGCGGGCGGCGTCAGCGGGACGGGTCGGCGTGGCGCGCCCAGCCGCGCCACGCGCGTCGGCCCCGACGCTCGCCGCCGCCAG